>NZ_JBFTGZ010000016.1:0-117663 GCF_056393985.1 Arthrobacter sp. 10T425
GGCCCCACCGACATCTCCCCGGTCGGGTTCGCCGCGCAGCTGCACGTGGGCCTGGCGATCCACAACTACGGCATCCAGGAATACATGCAGCACTCGGATGCGACCAACGAGGTCTTCGAACAATCCATGACCTTCGTCGACGGCTACCTCCACCCGGGCGAGGCGCCCGGCATCGGCGTGGAATTCAACGAAGAAGCCGCCGCCGCGTTCCCCTACCAGCAGGCCTACCTGCCCTACAACCGCCTCGTCGACGGCACCGTCCATGACTGGTGAGCTGAAGTCCGCCGGTCCCGCCCACATTGTCGTCATGGGCGTGACCAGTTGCGGCAAAAGCACCGTGGGCGCGGCCATCGCCGACCGCCTGGGGGCGGAATTCCTCGACGGCGACTCGCTGCACCCGCAGTCGAACATCGACAAGATGGCCTCGGGTACCCCGCTGGACGACGACGACCGGGCACCCTGGCTGGCCGAGGTCGGCAGGCGCTTCGCGGCGTCGGACTCCGGGCTGGTCATCGCGTGCAGCGCGCTCAAGCGTTCCTACCGCGACATCATCCGCAGCGGGGACTCCTCCGTGGTGTTCGTGCACCTGCACGGCACCCGGGAACTGCTCGGCAGCCGCATGGCAGCGCGTCCGGGCCATTTCATGCCGCTCTCGCTGCTGGATTCGCAGCTCGAAACCCTGGAAGAACTCCAAACGG
This sequence comes from Arthrobacter sp. 10T425, assembly GCF_056393985.1. Taxonomy (NCBI): domain Bacteria; kingdom Bacillati; phylum Actinomycetota; class Actinomycetes; order Micrococcales; family Micrococcaceae; genus Arthrobacter; species Arthrobacter sp. 10T425. The sequence goes on from NZ_JBFTGZ010000016.1 coordinate 699, forward strand.
ATGAAGCGAGTGTTGTAGTGGATATCGCCACGCCAGTGAACCAGATCGTTGACGACACTGTTGCGGCCCTTGACGGGCTGCAGGGCGGAGCCACCCGGTTCCTGGTGGACCTGAAGGCCGCGCCGTTCAACCTCGACGATGCCGCGATTGCGTGGGTGGAGTCCACCATCGGCTCCATGTCGGACGAGGAAAAGATCGGGCAGCTGTTCATCAACCACAACAACGACTACTCCCCGGAATACCTCGACGGTGTCCTGGAGCAGTATCACGTGGGCGGCATGCGGTACCGGCCGGGGCCGTCGGCCGAGGTGCAGGAGCACATCCGGTACGCGCAGTCCAAGACACGGGTGCCGCTGCTGATCGCATCGAACCCGGAAATGGGCGGCGCCGGCAGTTGCGACGACGGGACGTTCGTCTCGACCCACCTGCAGGCGGGCTCGCACCCGGACAAGGGCATCGCCCGCCAGATGGGGCGCGTTGCCGGGGTGGAGACCGCCGCGCTGGGCTGCAACTGGGCCTTCGCGCCGATCGTGGACATCCACTACAACTGGCGCAACACCGTCATCTCCACCCGGGCTTTCGGCAACACCCCGGAGATCGTGGTGGAACGGGCCAAGGAGTACTTCGACGGCATCAGCGAATCGCCCACCGTGTGCGCCATGAAGCACTTCCCCGGTGACGGCCTGGACGAGCGGGACCAGCACGTGGTCACGTCCTACAACACGTTCGGCTACGAGCAGTGGAACGCGACCTACGGGCACGTGTACCGGGAGATGATCGGGCACGGCGTGCAGTCCATCATGGTCGGGCACATCGGTGCGCCGGACCTGTCACGGCATTTCCGCCCGGGCCTCGCGGCGGGGGACATCCTGCCCGCGACCCTGGCGCCGGAACTCCTCCAGGACCTGCTGCGCGGCGAGCTCGGCTTCAACGGGCTGATCCTGACCGATGCGTCCCAGATGATCGGCCTCACCCAGGCCATGAAGCGCAGCGAGCTCGTCCCGGCCACCATTGCGGCCGGGTGCGACATGTTCCTGTTCTTCCGGAACCCGGCCGAGGACTTCGGGTACATGCTGGACGGCTACAAGTCCGGGGTCATCACCGAAGCGCGGCTGCATGACGCGCTGCGCCGGATCCTGGCCCTCAAGGCCTCGCTCGGACTGCACCTGAAGTCCCGAGGGGCGCTGGTTCCGCCAGCCGAGGCGCTGGCCCGAATCGGCAGCGAAGCGCACCTGGCCATCGCCGCCGAAATTGCGGACAAGACCGTCACCCTGGTGAAGGACACTGCGCAGAACCTGCCCATCACACCGCGGACGCACAAGCGGATCCGGCTGTACGGCATTTCCGGCGGCTCGGACTTCACCATGGCGGATCCCCTGGCCTACCTCGATGTGGTGGCCGAGGAACTGGAGCGGGCCGGTTTTGAGGTGCACCTCTTCAAGACGGCGGCGCAGCGCAAGGCGGCAGGGGAGGAAGGCGTGAACTTCATGTCCGTCATCTCCGAGGAAGCCACCGGGGACTACGCGGACAAATATGACGCCGCGTTCGTGTTTGCCAATGTGAAGGGCTTCGCGCAGGAGGCAGCGATCCGGATCAAGTGGTCCACGCCGATGGCCGCCGAGATCCCCTGGTACACCACCGAGGTCCCCACGGTGTTCGTCTCGCTCAACCAGCCCAACCACCTCATTGACGTGCCGATGGTCAAGACCGCCATCCACGCCCACGCGGGCACGCCGGCAGCCATCCGGGCCGCCATCGAGAAGATCCAGGGCAAGTCGGAGTTCCAGGGCACGTTCAACGAGAACGTCTTCTGCGACTCCTTCGACACCCGGCTCTAAGCCACGCTGCGTTCTTGACCTGACGCGGCGCAAAATACCCGGCGCTACGAGGATTCCCGTAGCGCAGGGTATTTTGCGCCGCGAAAGCCCGAAACCGGCGCGAAAAACCCCTCCCGCGGCACCCCTCGCAGGCGTAGCGTGGGGCCATGGAGAAGACCGGATGCGCGGTGGTGGGCGGTGGACCTGCAGGGATGATGCTGGGCTTGCTCCTGGCACGGGCCGGGGTGCGGGTGACGGTGTTGGAGAAGCACGCCGATTTTCTGCGCGACTTCCGCGGCGACACGGTGCACCCGTCCACGATCCGGCTCATTGACGAACTCGGACTCGGCCGGGAGTTTCGCCGGTTGCCGCAGAGCCGCCTGAAGAATGTCGTTTTCCCGGTCCCGGGCGGGGCGCCCGTGACCATGGGCGACTTTGACGCCCTGCCGCCGCCGTACAACTACATTGCCATGATGCCGCAATGGGATTTCCTGAGCTTCCTCGCCGAGGCCGCAGCCCAGGAGCCGGGGTTTACGCTGCTCATGAGCCACACCGCCACGGGCTTGGTCCGCAACGGAGGCCGTGTCCGCGGAGTCCGGTTCCGGACCGCCGACGGCACACAGGACGAGCTCCTGGCGGACCTGGTGGTTGCCACGGACGGCCGCCATTCCGCGCTGCGCACCGCGGCCGGGCTGGCGCCAAAGGAGTTCCCGGTACCCTTCGACACGTGGTGGTTCCGGCTGCCCCGCTATCCCTCCGAAACGGGTGAGGTGGCCGGGCTCGTGCCGGCGTTCGGCCCCGGCGAGGCGCTGCTGGCCCTGTTCCGCAACGACTACTACCAAATGGGCTACCTCGCCGCCAAGGGCGCCGACGCCCGGATCCGCGCGGAAGGCGTCGAGGGCTTCCGACGGCGGGTGGCGGCCCTCCGCCCGGATCTTGCGGACCGGGTTGACGCCATCGAATCCCTTGATGACCTCCACTGGCTCGACGTGCGGCTGAACCGGCTGCACTCGTGGCACATCAACGGGCTGCTGTTCATCGGGGACGCCGCGCACGCGATGTCCCCGGCCGGCGGCGTCGGAATCAACCTCGCCATCCAGGACGCGGCCGCCGCCGCCGAGTACCTTGCCCCCGCACTGCTCCGGGGCCGGGTGACCACGGCAGACCTGGAGAAAGTCGAGCGGCGGCGCCGGCTGCCCACCGTCATTGTGCAGAGCGTCCAACGGCTCATGCAGAGGGCAGTCTTCGGCCCGATCCTGACCGGGAAGCGGTCCAAGGCTCCGGCCGCGGCATTGTTCTTTGCCCGGCACGTTCCGGTGTTCCGCACCATCATTCCCCGCTTCATCGCCTTTGGCCCGCGCCCCGAGCACGCACCGGCCTTCGCGCGGCGGGCCGAACCCCAGCCGCAGCCCTAACCGATGCGGTTAGCCGTGCGCCGTGAGGTAGCCGATCAGGCCCTTCACGGTAGCCACCGCCGGGTAGTCGCGCTCCGGAATGTCCACGCCGGTGGCCGTGTCGATCGTTTCCACGAGCCGCAGGAAATCAAGCGAATCGAGTTCCAAATCCTGGCGCAGCCGGGCGTCCTCGTCGACGTCGTCGAGTTCGACGTCAGGGGCCACCGCGCCGATCGCGGCGTGCACCGCCGCGCGGGCGTCCTGTTCGTTCATGGTTCCTCCGGTTTCCTGGCTTTGGGTGTCACAGGTGCTCCGGTTCCTGCAACAGCTCGTTGATCCGGGCGAGGTAACGGGCGCCGCGCAGGCCGTCGCTGACCCGGTGGTCCGCGGACAGCGTAGCGATGGCGGCATGCCGGACCCCGAGGAGCCCGTCCTGGGCCCAGGGCTGTTCCATCACCCGGCCGAAGCCCACCATGGCCACCTGGGGCGGATAGATCACGCCGTAGACACTGTCTACGCCGAGGTCTCCGAGGTTGGTCACGGTCAAGGTTGGATCGGCCATTTCGGCGCGCTGGAGACGCCCCGCACGTGCCCGGCTGACAAGATCCCGCAGCTGCTCCATGAGCACGTCCAGGGGCAGGGTGTCGGCGTCGTGGATTGCCGGGGCCACCAGACCGCCTTGGCGCAGGGCCACCGCGACGCCCAGGTGCACTGCCGCACTGGGACGGAAACCGCCGTCGACGTAGAAGCCGTTGACCTCGGGGACGTCCCGTGCCGCCAGAGCCGCGGCTTTTAGCAGGAGCGCCGACGGCACCAGCCGGCCGGCGACGGGCCGGTGCGCATTGACCGACTGCATCCACCCGACGGCGGTGCGCAGATCCAGCGTGGTGCTGAGGTAGTAGTGCGGGATGGTCTGCTTCGAGCGCGTCATCAGGGCGCCGATGGCCCGACGCAGGCTGGCCACGCGCTCGCGGGCTTCCGACGTCGGCCTCCCTCTAGCTGGTGTCTCCGGCGCTTCCAGTACGGCCGCGACGCGTTCCGGAGCTGGGGATTCCGTCGCGGATGCAACCCGACCGGGCTCCGGGGGACCCGGCGTTGGAACTCTGGCTGCTGCGCGCTGCACGTCGGCCACCGTCACGGCGCCGTCCGGGCCGGTGCCGGTCATGGTGGAAAGCCCGATCCCGAGTTCCGCGGCGAGCCGCCGCGCCCGCGGCGACGAACGCACCCTGCCCGTCCCGCCGGTCCGGGCCGCCACCGCGTGTTCGACGTCGGCGCGGGTGATGGCGCCGTCCTTGCCGGTGCCCTGGATCCTGCCAGTGTCCACGCCCAGCCGGTGCGCCAGGTGCCGCACGGGAGGGGCGATCGGGGGACCCGCCGTCGGCCCGACCGGCTCAGGGGGCCGCGGCGTGAGAGCAGCGGGTTTCGACGGCGCCCCCGCCGGGGGAGCCGCACGAACTGGAGCCCCGACCTCGGCAGGGGTCTGGGTGATCACGGCCAGCGGGGTTCCCACCGGAACGGTTTCGCCGATGCCCACCAGGAGGTCCGCCACGACGCCTTCCTGGAAGGACTCCACGTCCATGACCGTCTTGTCCGTGTCCACGACCGCCACGAGATCGCCGCGGCGCACATAGTCACCGCGCTTGACCAGCCATTCGACGATCTTGCCGTGCTCCATGTCGGCCCCGAGCGAGGGCATCAGGAAGTCACCCACCGGCGCCTACTGTTGCTTTGGCCGCGGCCACGATCCGTTCCGCGGACGGCAGGGCGGCGAGTTCCAGGTGCTTGGCATAGGGGATCGGCACCTCGGCGCTGCAGACCCTGGCCACCGGCGCATCGAGGTCGAAGAACGCCTGCTCGGTGATCCGCGCACTCACCTCGGCCGACAGGCTGCCGCTGCGCCAGCCTTCATCGACCACGACGGCCCGGTGCGTCCTGGTCACGGAGGAGAGGATGGCGGCGTCGTCGAGCGGGCGGAGCGTGCGCAGGTCCAGGACCTCGGCGTCGATCCCTTCGGCGGCGAGCTGTTCCGCGGCGTCGAGCACCACGGGCAGGGTCCCGCCGTAGGTGATCAGCGAGATGTCGTTGCCGGGGCGTCGGATGGCTGCCGTGCCGATGTCCACCGGGCCGGCGTCGTCGGCCAGTTCCCCGGGGACGTTGTACAGCGAGCCGTGCTCGAAGATCAGCACGGGGTCCGGGTCCTGCAGCGCCGTCCAGAGCATGCCGCGGGCGTCTTCGAGGGTGGCCGGGGCCAGGACCCGCAGCCCCGGGATGTGCGCGTACCAGCCTTCGAGGCTGTGCGAGTGCTGGGCGCCGAGCTGGCGGCCCGCACCGGTGGTCATGCGGATCACGAGCGGGACGTGGAACTGCCCACCGGACATGTGCAGCAAGGTGGCGGCATTATTCACGATCTGGTCGAGCGCCAGGAGGCTGAAGTTGACGGTCATGATTTCCACGATCGGGCGCATGCCGCCCAGGGCCGCGCCGATCCCGGCACCGACGAACCCGGATTCCGAGAGCGGGGTGTCGCGGATCCGGTCCGGGCCGAACTCCTCCAGCAGGCCCAGGCTGACCGCGAACGAGCCGCCATAGGCGCCCACGTCCTCGCCCATCAGGAATACGCGTTCGTCGCGGATCATGGCGTCGCGGATGCCCGCCCGTAGCGCCTCTCGGTAGCTCGATTTCATGGCGTGCCTGCGGCCTTCCCGGCAGGCTGCCCGGCTGTGCCCGCGCCAGTGGCTGTGCCCGCGCCGTCTTCGGCGCCGCGCTCGCTGTAGACAAAGCGGGTCAGTTCCTCCACCGGTTCCGGGGTTCCGGCCTCGGCGAACTCGACGGCGGCCGCGATCTCCGCCTGCGCGTCCGCCTGCAGCTGCTCCCACTCGGCGGCCGAGAGGTGGCCCGCGGACTCCAGCGCGGTCCGCAGCAGCGTGATCGGGTCCCGTTCCATCCACCGCGCCACCTCCTCCTTCGTCCGGTAGCGTTCGGGATCGAACATCGAGTGGGCCCGGAAACGGTAGGTCCGCAGCTCCAGGAAGTGCGGACCGCCTCCGGAGCGGACGGCGTCCACCGCGCGGCGTGCACCCTCCTCGACGGCCAGGACGTCCATGCCGTCCACGGCCCACGCGGGGATCTCGTAGCCGGCAGCCTTGAGGGCGATGTCCGTCTGCGATTCGGAACGGGCCAGGGCGGTACCCATGGCATAGAGGTTGTTCTCGCAGCAGAACAGCACGGGCAGCTGCCACAGGGCCGCCAGATTCAGGCTCTCGTGGAATGCGCCTTCGGCCACCGCGCCTTCGCCGAAGAAGCACACCGTGACATTGGAGCGCCCCGCCATCTTGTCGGCCAGTGCCAGGCCGACGGCGAGAGGTAGGCCCCCGGCGACGATCGCGTTGCCGCCGAAGAAGCGGGTGGGGGCATCGAACAGGTGCATTGACCCGCCCCGGCCACGGCAGCACCCCTCAACGTAGCCGTACATTTCGGCGAGGATCGCCTCGGCCGAGACGCCCCGCAACAGCGCGTGCCCGTGCTCCCGGTACGTCGCGACGACGGCGTCCTCCGGTCCCAATGACGCCAGGACGCCGGCGGCGACAGCCTCCTCGCCAATGTACACGTGCAGGAAGCCGCGGATCTTGGCTGCACTGTACAGCTCGACGCATTTCTCTTCGAGCTGGCGGACGCGCAACATCTGCAGCAGCAGGTGCTGGCCGTGGGCCGCGTCCAAAGGGCCTCCGCGTGGGCTCGCTGTACCGGTCATTTCGGTGCCTGTTCGGTGCTGGCCGGCTCTATGCGGGCCGGGTTTGGCGGGACCGGGGGCGTCTCGATGGTGGAGGTGTCGCCCTCGGGCAGGCCGAGCTCGCGGGCCTTGAGCAGGCGCCGGAGGATCTTCCCGCTGCGGGTCTTGGGCAGTGCGGCGGTGAAGTCAAGCAGCCGCGGCGCAACGGCGGGGCCCAGCCGCTTGCGGGCGAAGCCGATGATGTCCAGGGCCAGCTCCCCGGACGGTTCCCAGCCGGTCCGGAGTTCAACGAAGGCCTTGACCACCTCGCCGGCCACCGGGTCCGGGACCCCGATCACGCCGGCCTCGGCGACGGCCGGGTGCTCCATGAGGGAACTCTCCACCTCGAACGGGCCGATCAGGTGCCCCGACGACTTGATGACGTCGTCGCCCCGGCCCACAAACCAGTAGTAGCCGTCGGCGTCGCGTTTGGCGAGATCCCCGGTCAGGTACCAGCCCCCGGCGAAGCAGCGGCGGTAGCGCTCCTCTTCGTGCAGATAGCCGCGGAACATGGAGGGCCAGCCGGGCCGGAGGGCCAGTTCCCCCATGGAGTCGGGGTCCGTGACCAGCACCGCTTCGCCGTCGCGGATGACGGGCTTGCCGTCCGCATCCCGGGCCACGACGGCGGCCTCGACGCCGGGCAATGGACGGCCCATCGAGCCGGGCCGGATCTCGGTTGCGGCGTAGTTCGAGATCATGATGCCGCCTGTTTCGGTCTGCCACCAGTTGTCGTGCACCGGCTGGCCGAAGGCCTCCTGCCCCCACACCACAACCTCCGGGTTGAGCGGCTCGCCGACGCTGGCGACGAAGCGCAAGGCGGAGAGGTCGTGTCCTGCGGCGCGGTCGGCTCCGGCCTTCATGAGCATGCGCAAGGCCGTCGGGGCCGTGTACCAGACCGTGACTCCTTGCTCGGCGAGGATCCGGTACCACCGGTCGGCGTCCATTTCCTCCTCGTCCACGATGGCCGTCACGCCGTGGCTCAGGGGTGCGATCACGCCGTACGAGGTGCCCGTGACCCAGCCCGGGTCGGCCGTGCACCAGTAGACGTCTCCGGGTTGCAGGTCCAGGGCGAAGGTTCCGGTCGCGTGGTGGGCGGTCACGGCGTCGTGCACGTGTATCGCGCCCTTGGGAGTGCCGGTGGTGCCGGACGTGAAGTGCAGCAGGGCCATGTCCTCCGGCTGGGTGGCCGCGATCTCCCCGTCCGGCGGGGCTTGGCGCATGAGGGCGGCCAGGTCGAGGGTTCCGGGCTCGGGATCGCCGTCGGCGTCGATGAGCAGGACGTGGCGCAACTCCGGGAGCTGCCCGCGCAGCTGGACGATCTTCCTGCGGTACAGCGCCCGCGTGGTGACCAGCGCCCGGCCGGAGCCCAGCGTGAGGCGCTGCCGCACCGGCTCGGGACCGAAAGCGGAGAACAGCGGGCAGAACACGCTCGCGTTCTTGAACGTGCCGAGCACCGCGATGTACAGGGCGGGGCCGCGGCCGGTGAGGGAGAAGACCCGTTCCCCGCGGCCGACGCCAAGGCTGCGCAGGACGCCGGCGAAGCGACTGGTCTGTTCGGCGAGTTCGGCGTAGCTCAAGGAGTGGGTGCTGCCATCGGCCCGGACGAACCGCAAGGCCTCACGTCCTGCCGTGCTGCCGGCCGCGTGCCGGTCCACTGCCTCGTAGGCGATGTTGAGGCCGCGGCCACCGGGGAGTCCGGATAGGGCTCGCCGGGCCTCATCCCAGGTGAAGGCCGCGCACGCCGCGTCATAATCCACCAGGTTCGGCCGGACCCGGAAACTGCCGATGTCTTTGGTGATCGCAGGCCAGCGGATGGATGGTTCGGTTCCTGCCGTCATGGTTCCATCCGACTCCCGTGTGCCGGTGCCGCCCAGAGCAAAAGGTCCCGGACCGACGTGCAAGACCCCGGCTGGGAATCCGCGGCGGACCAGCCACTAAACTGGGAGCCATGACTGCCACCCGTGACTTCGCAGCCGACGCTGCCGCTGCCCGTGCCCGACTGCTGGAACTGATCAAGGAACTGGCCGTAGTCCGCGGCAAGGTCATCCTCTCCAGCGGCGCCGAGGCCGACTACTACATCGACCTGCGCCGCATCACCCTGCACCACGAGGCGTCCAAACTCGTCGGGCAGGTCATGCTCTCGCTGATGGAGGACGCCGGGATCGATTTCGAGTGCGCCGGGGGACTCACCATGGGGGCGGACCCGGTGGGCACGGCCGTCATGCATGCCGCCGTCGACGCCGGCCGCCCGGTGGACGCGTTCGTCGTCCGCAAGGCGCAGAAGTCCTACGGCATGGGACGCCAGGTGGAAGGCCCCTCGGTCGAGGGCCGCAAGGTCCTGGTCCTGGAGGACACCTCAACAACCGGCGGGTCCGCGCTGACCGCCGTCGAAGGCGTCCGCAAGGCCGGCGGCAACGTGGTGGCCGTCGCCGTGATCGTGGACCGCGACACCGGAGCCAAGGAAAAGATCGAGGCCGAAGCCGGCGTTCCGTACCTCTTCGCCTTCGGCAAGGACGAACTGGGCCTCAACTAGCGTTTCTCCCTCAGCTGACGCGGGTGGACGGTGCCTAGGGGGTGACTTATCATTTCTTAAATACCCCCCGTCCGTACCCGCATCTGGAGAAACGCGACATGCTCCCGCCCCCTGAAGACTTGACCGCTGACTCCGTCAACACTGTCGACCAGATCCAGAACCTGATCCTGGACAGCGCAGACTTCGAAGCGTTCCTGAACGAACTCGCGCGTTTTTCCGCGCACCAGGTGGCCGGCTCCGGCGACGACGCGCTGTGCGGAATCACCCTGCTCCGGGACCGTAAGGCCGCCACGATCGGGTGGAGCAGCGACTCCGCCCGCGAAGTGGACGAGATCCAGTACTCACTGTCCCAGGGCCCCTGCCTGACCGCCGCCAAGGAGGAACGGGAAGTCTACGTCCCGGACCTCTTCGACGAGGACCGCTGGGGCCCTGACTACGCCTCCGCCGTCGCCTCGCACGGCCTGCGCTCGGTGTTGTCGGTGCCTTTCCACCTCCAGGGCGAAGCCCAGGCGGCCCTGAACCTGTACTCCGATGTCCCGCACAAGTTCGACGGCGACGTCGCGGTCCGGGCCCGCGGGTACACCCGTGAAATCTCCCAGGCGCTGCGGCTGGCAGTCCGCTTCTCGCTGCACACGGACAGCGCCACGAACCTGCGCGCCACGCTCGAATCCCGGACCGTGATCGACATGGCCATCGGGATCGTCATGGCCCAGAACCGTTGCGACCAGGAAACCGCGGTCCGGATCCTCACCGATGCCTCCAGCAACGGCAACGTCAAACTCCGCGACATCGCCGCCTCACTGGTGCAATCTGTCGGCGGAACGGCTACCAGGACGCACTACGAAGAGCCGAACCGGCGGCAGGCTGGCTGAACCGGCAGCGGCCTATGACTTGTGTGCGACCACAAGCGCGGATACGCTGAATGAGGTTGAGCCGTCGGCCATAGACATCCTTATTTGGAGTACCTATGGACCAAACACTGCAAGCCCACGTCAAACTCGATGTCGTTTCCGACGTCGTCCGGATTAGTGTCCGGGGGAGCCTCACACAAGCCTCCCGCCCCTCCCTGATGCAAATTATCCAGCGCATCCGCCGCATGGGGATCATCTCGCACATCCGCGTCGACCTCGGCCTGGCCGCATTCGTGGAATCAGCGGCGCTGGCCGGCCTGCGCAACGACCTCAACGCGATCGACGGCGGGGCCTCCGGCTCGGAGGTCGCCGGCATGCCGGCTCCCGGTGGAGTCTCCCTGGAACTGACCGCGCACCGCGACGATTCCGCTGCATTGCCACCTCTGGACATGGCTGGGGAATTTACGGCCTCGATCGATCCCTCAGGCACCCGGAAGCTGAACCGGTTCTCCGACGACGAACTCTTCGCCGCGAGCGACTCTGTGTTCGGCCTTCTCGATGATCCCGCTGACATGGCCCGCTCGGAACTCCTGGCGACCTATGACGAGATCGGCATGGAAATCAGCCGCCGCGAGGTCGGCCGCGAGCCCGAACCCGCGTAAACGGCAACGGCGCTTCAACGGCGTGCCAGCGGCGCCAACCGCGCCAGCGGCCCGCCAACCGCGCTTCCACGCTGAGCTTCGTGACCGCTGCATGGTCCGGTTTCTCATCCCCGCCGAAGCGTGGATACGGTAGAGATGTGCCGGCCGAGATGGATCCGAACCATCCGCGAGGCCCCGGTGCTTCCGAGGCCCGCATGCTCCGCCGCGCCGTCGAGCTTAAACGGGTTTCCCGGCGATCGTTCCTGATCGGCGCCGGGTCCGCGTCGCTGCTGGCGGCGGACATGCTGTTCACTCAGCGCGTGCAGGCCGAGCGGCGTGTCAGCCGGATCCTCGAAGTACCTGATGACGTTGCCGAACGGTATTACCCCCACGCCAGCTGGATCCTGTTCCCCGGCTACAAAACGAGCTGGGAAGAAGCCCTGTGGATCCTGAACGCGCTGCGCGGCTCCCTGAATAAGAGGGGCCAGCTCGCCGCCGTCGGGTATTCCAACGAAGGCCTGGACATCGACGAGGTGGTCATCGCCGTGATCGAGCACGTCCGCGCCCACAATCTCACCACCCTCTACTTCTACGGCCATAGTTTTGGCGGCATGGTGGCAACCCAGGTAGCGGCCCGGCTGCGCGAACTGCACGGCGTCGAAGTGGCGTTCATCCTGCTCGACTCCAGCCCGGCGAGCCGGCACGACGTGCTGGACCAGAGCTGGTTCGAGGGCGTGGTGCTGCTCTACGAAAGCGGGTTCCGCTTCCCCACAGTGCTGCGCGGCGGCTATGAGCTCGGCGAGAGGATGCTGCACAAGAATGAACGCAGTTGGGGCCAGGTGGTGGACCAGACACTGGAACAGCTGTCCCCGATCGCACCGTCCAGCGTGCTGATCCAGTCCGAATCCGCCTTCATCTTCCACTTTGAGGCCAGCCGTTTCGTCGGGAAGCTGGGCGAAACGAAGATGGCGTTCGTCGGCAACCCCCGGGACAAGACGGTGGATTACGAGACCGCCCGGGACACCTGGTCACTGTCCTTCAAAACCAACATGGTCTCGGATGACCTGCGCACCGACGGGGCGAGGCCGGAGCACGCGAGCCCTGGCTGGAGCCCGTTCATCTACCGGCCCATCATCGAAAAACTCCAGGACGACCTCTTCCCGCTGCCGGGCGGCGGCGGGAAGAAGACCGCGTTCTGAGGTATCGCGTTCTGGGGTGTTGCTCAGATCTGGTTCTTGAGGTCCGCCACGGAATTCAGGATCTGGTTCGGCCGGAACGGATACGCGGCGATATCGTCCCGGTGGGTGATGCCGCTGAGCACCAGCACCGTGTGCAGGCCCGCCTCCATGCCGGCGATGATGTCGGTGTCCATGCGGTCGCCGATCATGGCCGTGGTTTCCGAGTGCGCGTCGATCTGGTTCATCGCCGACCGGAACATCATCGGGTTGGGCTTGCCCACAATGTACGGTTCGCGCCCCGTGGCCTTGGTGATGAGGGCGGCGATGGCCCCGGTGGCAGGCATGGGTCCGTCCTTCGAGGGCCCGGTGGCGTCCGGGTTGGTGGCGATGAAACGCGCGCCGGCGAGGATCAGGCGGATGGCCATGGTGATGGCTTCAAACGAATAGGTGCGGGTCTCGCCGAGCACCACGAAGTCGGGGTTCTGGTCGGTGAGGATGAAGCCGGCCTCGTGGAGCGCCGTCGTGAGTCCTGCTTCGCCGATCGTGTAGGCGCGGTTCCCCGACTCCGAACCGCGGACCTGGTCCTTGAGGAACTGGGCCGTGGCCAGGGCCGAGGTCCAGATGTTCTCCTCCGGGATTTCCAGCCCGGAAGAGCTCAGCCGGGCCGCGAGGTCCCGGGGCGTGAAGATCGAGTTGTTGGTCAGCACGAGGAACCGCTTGGAGGTGTCCACCCAGCGCTGGATCAGCTCCGCCGCGCCCGGGATGGGCTGGTTCTCGTGGACCAGCACGCCGTCCATGTCCGTGAGCCAGCACTCGATTTCCTGGCCGCTGCGGTACATGGAGGCGTACGAACGGCCCTCGTCTGAATCGGTACCCTGCTCTTCGCGCTGATCTGCCATGCTGTCCTCCGCCTAAGTGTGCCGCTTCCTGTCACCCAGTCTAATGTTGAGGCGTGACTGAACCCGAGATCCCCGCCCCGTCCCTCCCCGCCGCAGAGGAAGGGCCGGAACCGAAGGCGGAGGTCGGCGTCGGACCCTGGGAAGGCGAAGTTCCCCAGGGTGGGCACTGGGACCCGGACCTGCTGGCGGACGGCGACCGGCGCAACGTGGTGGACAAATACCGCTACTGGAAGCACGAGGCGATCGTGGCCGACCTGGACTCCAAGCGGCACAACTTCCACATCGCGATCGAGAACTGGCAGCACGACCTCAACATCGGCACCGTGGTCCGGACCGCCAACGCGTTCCTCGCCAAGGAAGTCCACATCATCGGACGACGCCGGTGGAACCGCCGCGGGGCCATGGTCACCGACCGCTACCAGCACGTCCGCCACCACCCCACCGTTGAGGACTTCGTGGCCTGGGCGCAGGGGGAGGGGTTGGCGATCATCGGGATCGACATCTTCCCGGACTCGGTGCCGCTGGAGACCTACGAACTGCCCAAGGACTGCGTCCTGGTGTTCGGCCAGGAAGGCCCGGGCCTGACCCCTGAAGTCCACGAAGCGGCGCTGGACACCCTGTCGATCGAACAGTTCGGCTCCACCCGTTCCATCAACGCGGCCTCCGCCGCCGCGATCGCGATGCACGCCTGGATCCGCCGCCACGTGTTCGGCCAACTCCCGGGCTAAAGCCACTCTTAGGCGTCCGTGGCCCCGGGGGTTCCGTACCGACAAGCGAGCCGTTGACTTGGGTCGCAAACCAGCAGACGCTGTCGGTGCGAGGCGAACGTGCGAGGAGAAGGATGTGGACCGGAACCGAAGACATCACCGTTGCACGTCGGATGAAGCCGTCCCTTTCGGCAGGGGAGCGGAAACCCGGTGAGCGGGTTTGTGGACAGCGTCCTGAATGTAGACCCGCTGCGGGCCCTGATCATCGTGGGCCTGCTGGTCTTCGCCGAGGACGCCCTCTTCGTCGGCTTCGTTGTCCCCGGGGAGACCGCCGCGGTTCTGGGCGGGGTCGTGGCCGGCCGCGGGGTCCTGCCCTTGTGGTCCGTGATGGTCGTGGTCGTGCTGGCCGCGATCATCGGGGACTCGGCCGGATACGAGGTCGGCAAACACCTGGGACCGAGACTTCTGGGTCTGAAAGTCATGAACAGGCGTCTGGCGAGACTTGAAAAGGCCCAGGATTTCCTGCGCCTCCGAGGCGGTTCGGCGGTGTTCCTGGGCCGGTTTGTGGCATTTTTCCGCGCCGTCATGCCCGCACTGGCCGGCAGCTCACGGATGCCCTACCTGAAGTTTCTGGCCTTCAACGCCGCCGGCGGCCTGGTGTGGGGTGCAGGATTTGTCCTGCTCGGTTACCTGGCCGGGAACTCCTACGAAGCGGCAGCCACATCTGCCGGACGCGGCGTCACCGCGGTGGTCGCGGTAGTCGTCGTGGCAGCCGTGATCACGTTGCGGATCCGGAAAGCCCGCGCCACGCGTAAAGCCAGAGCCACGCGTACCGCCAGCGGCCGGCGCAATGCCGGCGGCGGGGCCGGGGCCGGCGCCGGCCAGTCCTCCGGCAGCCCGGAACCATGACCGAAGCGCCCGGCCGCGAGTGTTACAGGGGCCACGTGACCGGAGACACGGCCCCGGCGCAGGAATGGCTAGGATGGTTCCTAGCCGACGAGGTTCCCTCCAGGATCACCAGCCCGCAGACGAAATTCACATTAGGAGTCAGCATGCCCATTGCAACCCCAGAGATCTACTCCGAGATGATCGACCGCGCCAAGACGGGCGGCTTCGCCTTCCCGGCGGTCAACGTCACGTCCTCCCAGACCCTGAACGCCGCCCTGCGCGGCTTCGCCGAGGCCGAGTCCGACGGCATCGTCCAGGTCTCCACCGGCGGCGCAGCTTACTGGTCCGGCGCCGCCACCAAGGACATGGTTGCCGGCTCCCTCGGTTTTGCCGCGTTCGCCCGCGAAGTCGCGAAGAACTACGGCGTGAACATCGCCCTGCACACGGACCACTGCCCCAAGGACAAGCTCGACGGCTTTGTGCTCCCGCTGCTCGCCGCCTCCGAGGCCGAGGTCAAGGCAGGCCGCAACCCCCTCTTCAACTCGCACATGTGGGACGGCTCCGCCGAGACCCTGCAGGAAAACCTGCGGATCGCCCGTGAACTGCTCGAGCGCACCGCCGCCGCCAAGATGATCCTCGAGGTCGAGATCGGCACCGTGGGCGGCGAGGAAGACGGCGTCGAGAACGCCATCAACGACAAGCTCTACACCACGGTCGAGGACGCCCTGGCCACCATCGACGCGCTCGGTTCCGGCGAAAACGGCCGCTACATCACGGCGCTGACCTTCGGCAACGTGCACGGCGTCTACAAGCCGGGCGGCGTCAAGCTCCGCCCCGAGATCCTCAAGGACATCCAGGAGCAGGTCGGCGCCAAGATCGGCAAGGCCAACCCGTTCGACCTCGTGTTCCACGGCGGCTCCGGCTCCTCGGACAAGGAAATCGCGGACGCCGTCTCCTACGGCGTCATCAAGATGAACATCGACACCGACACCCAGTACGCCTACACCCGCCCCGTGGTGGACCACATGTTCCGCAACTACGACGGCGTGCTGAAGGTCGACGGCGAGGTCGGCAACAAGAAGCTCTACGATCCCCGCGTCTGGGGCGCTTCGGCGGAGGCCGGCCTGGCCGCCCGCGTGGTCGAGGCCGCCCAGCAGCTGGGCTCCACCGGCAAGACCTTCTAGCCATGTCCGACGAGTTCCGGAAAAACCTGATGGGTCCCGAGCCCACGCTCCTGCCTGCCGAGAGCGAGATCTACCAGCATCTCGCGCTCGGCCAGGAAGCCGTGGACCTCGTGGCGAAGTACCCCACCTCCTCGCTCCTGTGGGCCATCCTCGCCGAGGAGGCCTGGAACGAGGGCCGCACCATCGATTCCTACGCGTACTCGCGGGTCGGCTACCACCGCGGCCTGGATTCGCTGCGCCGCAACGGGTGGCGCGGCGTCGGGCCGATCCCGTGGGAGCACGAACCCAACCGCGGCTTCCTGCGCTCCCTCTACTCGCTTGGCCGTGCGTCCGCGGCGATCGGCGAGCCCGAGGAGCCGGAGCGGATCGAAAAGTTCCTGAAGGATTCCGATCCCGGCGCGAAGGCGGCCATCGAAGCCGAGGGCTGAGGCGCCGCCAAACGACGCAACGCGGGGTCACTTACGGTCCATCCCACCACGGTGGATGGGCCGTAAGTGACCCCGCGTTGCGGTTTAAGCGACGGATTAACGTGTTAACGCGTTAACGTGCGACGGCGGGCTCCCGCCTTGAGGTGGGAGCCCGCCGTCGTTTGTGCGTGGGTGGGTCAGCTGGCCTTGGCCAGGCCCGTGCGGGCCATGGCGTCCGCGTAGGCGGTGTGCATCTCCGCCAGGTACTCTTCCTGCCGGGCCGGGGTGCCGGCGAACGCCCGGCCGCTGAGCGAGCGGACCTTGTAGGTCTTCAGGCCGCGGCGCCAGATCATGGGCACTTCGGTCTTGAGCAGCAGGTTGGCCAGGCGGTTGGCCTCGGTGCCGTGGGCGACGATCACGGAGGCGCGGGGAACGAGGGCCAGGAACTTCAGCAGCGGCTTCAGGCCCGCGGAAATCTGGTCCGGCGTGAACTTGCCGTTCGGCTCGCCGGGGACGTGCCACGGGTGGACGTTCCAGGGCATGACGAACTCGGGGCGCAGGCCGAGTTTCCACTGGATGCCCAGCATGCGGGTGGCGGCCTCGTCGTCGCCGGCGGTGATGAAGCCTGACGCGTCAGCGGTGCCGATGTTGGAGTACAGGCTGATGATCCGGCACTCGTCGACGTCGTGCATGGGGTCCACGTAGGGGACAGCGGTGCCAGCTTTGGTTGCCTGGAGGACGTCAAGGAGCTCGTTGACGGGGGCGACGTTAGGTTCGTACCGGCGGCTCAGAAGCTCTTCGCGGAAATTTTCGGTGGCCAGGGCTGTCATATGTTGCTGGGTCTCCTGCGGGATTGGCAAAGCTGCCACACCGGATGCAGGCACGCCGAATACGGGCATGCGGAGCAATGGTGTGGTTTGAAAATGTGGTGTGGACCGATTCCTGGTCGATCCTTATCAGTCTATCAAGCCCCGCGAAATGCGGCGCCGGGCTGGACCCCGCCGGCCAGGTGCTGCTACCAGAGCCGCTGGGTGGCGCGGCGTGCGCCTTCGCCGAGGGCCTCCAGCTTGGCGTAGGCGATTTGGGGATGCACCCTGCCGCCCAGCCCGCAATCGGTGGACGCAATCACGTTTTCACGTCCCACGAGCTCGGCGAAGCGCACGATCCGGTCGGCCACGAGATCCGGATGCTCCACGACGTTGGTGGCGTGTGAGACGACGCCGGGGATGATGACCTTCCCTTCGGGAAGCTTCGCATCCTCCCAGACGCGCCATTCGTGCTCGTGCCGGACGTTGGCCGCCTCGAAGGAGTAGCCGCCGGCATTGACCTGCAGGACTGAGTCGACGATGTCCGCGAAGGGGATGTCCGTGGTGTGCGGGCCGTGCCAGGAACCCCAACAGACATGCAGCCGGATCTGCTCCTGGGGAAGACCGCGCAGCGCCCAGTTCGTTGCTTCGACCCGGAGTTGGATGAACTTCAGGTAGTCCGCCAGGCTCGGCTCGGGGTTGATCTGGTCCCAGCTCTCGGCCAGGGAGGGGTCGTCGAGCTGGACTGTCAGGCCGGCGTCGATGATGGCCTTGTATTCCTCGCGCATCGCGTCGGCGCAGGCGTAGAGGAGTTCCTCATCGCTGCCGTAGTAATCGTTGGCCACACGGGCGCACGAACCGGGCGAGAGGGAGGCGATGAACCCCTCGGCGAGCCCGGCCGCGGCCAGTCCGGTCTTGAGGTTGGCAACGTCCGAGGCCACGAGCTCCTGGCCCGTGTACGTCAGTGGCCCGGCGACCTTGGGCTGCGTGACGGCCTTGCGGTGGGCCAGGATCCCGGAGGAGGGGTCGTTGTAGGCGTCATCGAACTTCTGCCGGTCCCGGCGGTCCGGGAAGGAGGTCAGGACGATGTGGCCGGGTGAGGAGCGGTGCACCGTGGCGTCGGCCCAGCGGTCCACGTCGGTCGGTTCCAGGCCGCCGAGCCGTGAGAAGGAGTAATTCCACCAGGCGCCGTAGTCCACGGAGCTGGACATCGTGTGCCCGTACTCGCCGTCATTGGGTATGTCGATGCCCAGCTCCTTCTGGCGCTGGACGACGTCCACTACCGAGGTTTCGAGCAGGTCCAGGAATTCGGGCGTGATGCCGTCGGTTTCCTTGGCCTCGTTTGCGGCGATCAGCTCCGGCGTGCGGGGCAATGAGCCGGCATGGGTCACACGGATGTGGTCAGTGGTCCGGGGCATGGCGCGGATTCCTTTCGGCCGCTCGGGATTCTCACTCCCACTCAATTCCACCTCGCGCCGTCCCGCAAGTGGTGCCCGCTATGTGTCGGGCCTGAGCTGGTGGATGAGGCAGCTACGACGAACGCCAGGAAAAAAGAACGGCTCGTCCGCCGCGGCGGACGCGTGGCCCCCCCTCGCGGAAGCCGCCCTGGCGTTCACCACCTAGGCGGCGCGTCCAAGCAAGGACCCAAAGCGATGCCGGGCACCGATTTCGGCTAAACTTGGGTGGTAAGAGCCCCGGAACTCTGGCGTTGGATACGAACACAGCGATAGATTCGGGGCATTCTCATGAACGGCGCTGAACTGCGGTGACCGCCTGGTCATTAAACGCAGTTCGGCCCGAACGAATGGGGGAGGATCCCATGCCAGCAATCGTGATCGTCGGAGCCCAATGGGGCGACGAAGGCAAAGGTAAGGCCACTGACCTGCTTGGCGGCCGCGTCGACTATGTCGTCAAGCCCAACGGCGGCAACAACGCCGGGCACACCGTCGTCGTAGGCGGTGAGAAGTATGAGCTCAAGCTCCTTCCGGCCGGCATCCTGAGCCCGAACGCGATTCCGATCATCGGCAACGGCTGCGTGGTGAACCTGGAAGCCCTGTTCCAGGAGATCGACGGACTGGAGGCCCGCGGCGCGGACACCTCCAAGCTGCGCGTCTCCGCCAACGCGCACCTCGTGGCGCCCTACCACCAGGTCCTGGACAAGGTCACCGAGCGGTTCCTCGGCAGCCGCGCCATCGGCACCACCGGCCGCGGCATCGGCCCGGCCTACATGGACAAGGTGGCCCGCCTCGGCATCCGCGTCCAGGACGTCTTTGACGCCTCGATCCTGCGCCAGAAGGTAGAGGGTTCGCTGCGCCAGAAGAACGAGCTCCTGGTCAAGGTCTACAACCGCCGGGACATCGAGGTGGACGAGATCGTGGAGTACTTCCTGTCCTTCGCCGAGCGCCTCCGCCCGCTGGTCATCGACAGCACCTACGTCCTGAACACCGCCCTGGACGAGGGCAAGGTGGTCCTGATGGAGGGCGGCCAGGCCACCTTCCTGGACGTTGACCACGGCACCTACCCCTTCGTGACGTCCTCGAACCCGACCGCGGGCGGCGCCTCCGTGGGCTCTGGCATCGGCCCCACCCGGATCTCGCGTTCCATCGGCATCATCAAGGCCTACACCACCCGCGTGGGCGCAGGGCCGTTCCCGACGGAACTGTTCGATGAGATGGGCATGTACCTGCAGAAGACCGGCGGCGAGTTCGGCGTCAACACCGGCCGTCCCCGCCGCTGCGGCTGGTACGACGCCGTGCTGGCACGCCACGCCTCCCGCGTCAACGGCTTCACGGACTACTTCGTCACCAAGCTGGACGTGCTGACGGGCATCGAACAGATCCCGGTCTGCGTGGCTTACGACGTCGATGGTGTGCGGCACGACGAAATGCCCATGACCCAGACCGAGTTCCACCACGCCAAGCCGATCTTCGAATACTTCGAAGGCTGGACCGAGGACATCACCGGCGCCCGTACCCTGGAGGACCTGCCGGAGAACGCCCGGAACTACGTCCTGGCCCTGGAAAAGCTCTCCGGCACGCGGTTCTCCGCGATCGGCGTCGGCCCGGACCGCGACCAGACGATCGTGGTCAACGACCTCATCAACGACTGACACTGGCCGGCACCGACTGACGTGTCACCAACCGGCGTACGACGGCGGCGGGTCGCCCTTGCAGGGGCGGGCCGCCGCCGTCGCGGTTAAGGCCGCAGCCGTCGCAGTTAAGGCAGCAGCCACGCCTGGCCCAGGCGGGACCACAACGGTCCTAGGCGGGGTCTTCCGCGGACGTGAACCGCAGCGAGAGCCAGTTCTCCCGGCACGCCCTGGCGGCCGCCTCGGCGTCGCCAAGGCGGGCGAGCCGGATGATTTCAGCGTGCTGAGCCACCGATTCCCGGGCGGCAAAGGAGCCGAAACGCATCCGCTCCACCCGGCGCAGGACGGGGGTGGTTTGTTCCAGGAGTTCCCGGAGCACCGGGTTGCCGCTGACCGTGACAAAGACGGCGTGGAAATCGTCATCGGCCCGCAGTGCCGACTCGACCTCCGCCGCCTGCAGGGCCTGTTCGAAGCGCGCGTTGGCCCCGGCCATGGCGGCGAGGTGCTCCTCCGCCAGGAGCGGGACCGCCAGGCGTGCGGCCAGCTCGTGCAGTCCCGCCACCACCTGCTGCGTGCTGAGCGTCGACGCCGGGTCGCAGGGGGCCACGATGGTCGCCTTGCCCGGCAGCGCAACCACCAGGCCGGCGCGTTCCAGCCGCAGCAGCGCCTCGCGGATGGGTGTCCGGCTCACGCCGAGCCACGCTTCCAGTTCGGCGTCCTTCAGCCGTTCGCCGGGCTCGAAGGTGCCGTCGACGATCGCGTTACGGATCGATTCAAAGACGTTGTCCCGCAGCAGCGGCCGCTTGTGGACTCCGGCGAGCGAGGGTACGGGCATGCAACATATCGTATATCCCTCTTGCCCTTCCGGAGCCCGTATCCGACAATGCAATATATTGCATATTTGCTGTGACCGTTTCCCACCGCGAGCGAAGGACCGACGATGGCCATCACCGATTTCGAACGCTACCCCCTGATGTTTGGGCCGAGCCCCGTCCATCCGCTGCCGCGGCTCAGCGCACACCTGGGCGGGGCGCAGATCTGGGCGAAACGCGAGGACGTCAACAGTGGCCTCGCGTTTGGCGGCAACAAGACGCGCAAGCTGGAGTACTTCGTCCCGGAGGCCTTGGCGCAGGGTGCGGACACCCTCGTCTCGATTGGCGGCTACCAGTCCAACCACACCCGCCAGGTCGCGGCGGTGGCCGCGAAGCTCGGCCTCAAAGCACGCCTGGTCCAGGAAAACTGGGTCGACTGGCCCGATCCGTTGTCCGACCGGGTAGGCAACATCCTGCTCTCGCGGATCATGGGCGCCGACGTGCGGCTGGACAGTGCGGGCTTCGACATCGGCATCCGCAGCAGCTGGGAGACCGCCATTGAAGAGGTCAAGGCCGCCGGCGGCAAGCCCTACGCGATCCCGGCCGGCGGGTCAGACCACAGGCTGGGCGGTCTGGGCTTCGCCAACTGGGCCTACGAGGTGGAAGAGCAGGAGCGCGAGCTCGGCATCTTTTTCGACACGATTGTCGTCTGCACCGTCACGGGCTCCACCCACGCCGGGATGATCGCGGGTTTTGCCGGCCAGGACAAACCGCGCCGCGTGATCGGCATCGACGCGTCGGCAACCCTGGCGAAGACCCGTGACCAGGTGGAACGCATCGCCCGGAACACCGCCGAGCTGATCGGCCTGGGCAGGGAACTCCGGGACGAGGAAATCAACGTCATGGAGGGCTGGGCCGGGGACCTCTATGGGATTCCCGTCGATTCCACCCTGGAAGCCATCCGCCTGGGCGCCTCGCTCGAGGCCATGATCACCGACCCCGTCTACGAGGGCAAGTCCCTGGCCGGGCTGATCGACCTTGTGAAAAGCCGGGAAATTCCGGCCGGCAGCAATGTCCTCTACGCCCACCTCGGCGGCCAGGTCGCCCTGAATGCCTACAGCGGGCTCTTCCGGTCCTGACGCGGCGTCGTCGTTAAGCTCCTGCGGCGACGGGTTCCCTGGCGGGGGCCCACCGTCGTCGTTAAGCCCCTGCAGCGCCGGCTCAAAAAAGAAATCAAGAAATTTCCGATTGGTGCGTAACCTTTCGGGCCCGCCCAGCGATTACTCCTTTGTAAGCGCCGCCGGAGTCTTGGACCCCCCACCAGACCCCGGCTGGCCTTCCACCGTAAGTGCCGGCCGGCGCCTGCCCCCATGGGCGCCGGCCAGCCTTTTCTGGCGAGAGTGGGCTGTCAACTGCCCCCATGAGGCCTCAGCCCGCCTTCAAACCAAAAAAACAAAGGATGTACGTCTGTAATGAAGAGTGTTAGCAAGACCACCAAGATCGCTGTCGGCGCCGCCATTCTGGCAGTCGGAGGTTTCTCCGGCATCGGACTGGCCAATGCCGCTCAGATGTCCGGCACCGAGCAGGCTGAAGTGAGCCACGCTACGCCCGCCACGCCGGCTGTCCCGGCCACGCCTACGCTCCCCGCAAAGCCGGCCGTCCCCGCAGTTCCGGCCGCGCCGTCGACTGACGGCAAGGCCAAGGGCGACGCCGAAGCCGACGTGGACGGCACCGAGGGTGCCGTCGACGGCTCCGCCGACGCAAAGGACGGAGCCACCGTCAAGGGCGACGCCAGCGTCAAGGGTGCTGCCGGCGAGGCACGCGCCAACGCCAACATCCACGCCGCAGTTCCGGCCACCCCGGCGACACCGGCCGTCCCCGGTGCCAAGGGCGTTCCGGCAACCCCCGCTATTCCGGCAACCCCGGCTGTTCCGGCCCAGCCGTCGGTCGAGCTGCCCCAGCACGACAAGTAAATTCCGGCTGTTTAGCCTGGACCCGGCACGGGTCTGAAAGCAAGGAAGGAGCCCTCACTTTGGAGGGCTCCGGGGTGCGGCCGCTAGACTTGCGGGGGCCGCGCCCCAGCAGTAACGGAAGGACAGCCTCTTGGCACAGCAGCTAAGCGATGACGAATTGTCAGCCGCCTTAGCTGGTGACCCTTCAGGTTTCAGCGCGGTGTACACGGTTATTTCCCCGGCCGTGCTGGGCTACTTCCGGGCCCGGGGCGTGGACGACGCCGAGGCCCTGACCCAGGATGTGTTCGTGGACGTCCTGCCAAAGCTGGCCGGCGTCAGCGGCGGTCACGCAGGTCTGAGGACCTTCATTTTCTCCGTCGCCCACGCGCGGCTGGTCGACTACAGGCGGCGGGCAGAACGCACTCCGCATTTGGCCGAATACGATCCCCTGAACGACGCCCGGTACTCGGCATCCGCCGAGGACGAAGCGCTCGGATCCCTGGGCGGTATCTCGGACACCCTCGCGAGGCTCAATGAGGAGCAGCGCGAAGTTCTGGTCCTGCGGATCGTCGCGGACCTTTCCATCGAACAGGTGGCCGGCATCATGGACAAGACGCCGGGTGCCATCAAGCAGCTTCAGCGCCGCGGGCTCAGTGCCCTGCGCGAACTCGTAACCGAAAAGGACCACGCAGCATCATGACCGGCACCCGCGACCCCCAGCAGGATGGCAGCATCCAGGCGATGCTGGGCGACTCCGGCCTCGAATCCGCGGCCGGGCTTCGGAGCGCGCTGGAACAGCTCCGCGCCGTGGTCCCGGATGCCGCTCCCGCGCCCCGCGCCGACCTCGCGGCCCTGCTCGCGGCCGGAACAGCCGGAGCAACCGGTCTTGCCTCCGCCCCTGACACAGCCACGACGACGGCTCTGCCCACCGTCGCGTCCGCGAAGAATGATGCCGATGAATCGCTGCCGGCCGGGGTCACCAGCCTGGCCGGGCGCCGCGGCCGGAAGCGCCGGCTGGCAATCGTCGGTGGCGCCGTCGTGGGTGCCATGACCCTTGGTGCCGGCGCCGTGGCGGCATCCAGCGAGGACTTCCGGCACAGCGTCAGCCGCACCGTCGGGGTCATCTTCCAGACTCCGGGCCACGGCGGCACACCGGCCCCCGAGCATGGCCAGCCCTCGCCGTCCACCATCCCCGCCCTTCCCGCGCCTGTCGCCACGCCGGGTCACGGCACGCCCGGCACGCCCGGTGCTGACCCGTCCGGAGCATCGACGCCCAGCAGTTCCAGCGCCCCGGGCGCCCCGGCGGCCGGACACGCGCCCCCCGCCACGCCGCCCGCCGTCGGCCGCGACGGCATCCTGCCGACCCCCGGGCAGCGGCCCGGGGCGCCGGGGCTGCCCGGATCACCCGACCTTCCGGGCGGCGGCGGAAACGCAGGCAAGGATCTGCCGCGCGTTCCGGGCCACATCACGCCAACCCTGCCGGGCGTCGTTCCGACCAAGGCGCCCGGCCAGCCATAAGCCGCCCTTAAAGCACTTTGTTAACCCGGTTGCGCTATCACTTAGGGCTGTTCTGAGCGCTCAGAACGACCCAAAGTGATAGCGCAACGGGTTGGTTGGCGGGGGTTGGTTCGCGGCGGCTCGAGTTGGGCTGTTCCTGCTGTTTAGGCCAGGACCTGCCGCTTCGAAGAGATGACGCCGGTGTCGAATCCGGCAAGGTGCAGGCCGCCGTGGAACCGGGCATGCTCAATCTTCACGCAGCGGTCCATCACGACGTCGAGTCCGGCGGCCTCGGCCTCCTTGGCAACGTCCTCGTGCCAGGAGCCCAGTTGCAGCCAGAGGGTCTTGGCGCCGGCGGCAATGGCCTCGTCCAGGACGCCGGGCAAGTCGCCGTGCTTGCGGAACACGTCCACAATGTCCGGGCTTTCCGGCAGGTCCGCGAGCGACGGATACGTCGGCTGACCCAGGATTTCCTTCACCACCGGGTTCACGAAATAGACCTTGTACCGGGTGGAGGACTGCAGATAGGTGGCCACGAAATAGCTCGCGCGCGAGGGCTTGTCCGATGCGCCCACAATCGCGATCGACTTCGCCTGCCGCAGCAGGTTCAGGCGCTTCGGCGCCGAGGGGCCGGTCCAGGTCCGTTCTTCAACACTCATCAGTTCGCTCCGATCGTGCAGGCTTCAGCCTCTGCGGATGCATCCGGGGCTGCTGCTTCCGAGGCGGCGTCCAGTGCCTGGTCCAGGTCCCAGAGGATGTCATCGATGTCCTCGAGGCCCACGGAGATGCGGACCAGGTCCTCGGGGACACCTGCCGCCTCGAGCTGTTCGGGGCTCAGTTGCTGGTGGGTGGTGGACCCGGGGTGGATGACCAGGGTCCGGGAGTCGCCCACATTGGCCAGGTGTGAGGCCAGCTGCAGGGACTCGATGAACTTCTGCCCGGCGGCCCGGCCGCCCTTGACGCCGAAGGAGAACACCGAGCCCGGACCCAGCGGCAGGTACTTCTGCGCCCGCTCGAAGTGCGGGTGCGAGGGCAGGCCGGAGAAGTTCACGTAGGCCACGCGCTCGTCCGCTTCGAGCCATTCGGCCACGGCCTGGGCGTTCTTCAGGTGCTCGTCGAGGCGCTGGGGGAGCGTCTCCACGCCCTGCAGCAGCTGGAACGCCGACTGTGGGGACAGTGCGGGTCCGATGTCGCGCAGCTGTTCGCAGCGCAGCTTGGTGAGGAACCCGTACTCGCCGAAGTTCCCCCACCAGGAGACGTTGCCGTAGGAGGCCACGGGCTCGGTCATGGTCGGGTAGTTGCCGTTGCCCCAGTCGAAGCGGCCGCTTTCGACGATCACGCCGCCGAGGGTGGTGCCGTGGCCGCCGAGGAATTTGGTGGCGGAGTGGATCACGATGTCCGCCCCGTGCTCGATCGGCCGCACGAGGTAGGGCGTGCTCAGGGTGGCGTCGACGACGAGCGGGACGCCGGCGTCGTGCGCGACCTTGGCGAGGGCCGCAAGGTCCTGGACCTCCGAGGACGGGTTGGCCACCACCTCCACGAAGATCGCCTTGGTGTTCCCGCGCACCGCGGCGGCGTAGTCCGCCGGATCGGTGCCGGCGACGAATGTGGTGTCCACGCCGAAGCGGCGCAGCGTGACGTCCAGCTGGGTCACCGTGCCGCCGTAGAGCTGGGAGGCGGCCACGATGTGGTCCCCGGCCTGGGTCAGAGCGGCAAAGGTGATGAACTCCGCCGCCATCCCCGACGACGTCGCCACCGCGCCGATTCCGCCCTCCAGGGAGGCGATGCGCTCCTCGAACGCGGCCACGGTGGGGTTGCCGATCCGGGAATAGATGTTGCCGTATTTCTGCAGCGCGAAGAGGTTCGCGGCGTCCTGGGTGTCCTTGAACACGAAGGAGGTGGTCTGGTAGATCGGCACGGCGCGGGCGCCGTGCTCGGCGTCGGGGGTGCCGCCGGCGTGCAGCGCGCGGGTGCGGAATCCGAACTTGCGGTCAGCCATTACGCGTTCACCAGCTTGCTGGTAGTGCCGGCGTTTGCCGCCGGGGTCCGGGACAGGTCCAGTTCGGTGCCGTTCTTGCGGGCGAGGTCGGCCTCGAGTTCGCGGACGATCGGCAGGATGTCCTGGCCGAACGCGGCGACTTCCTCCTGGAAGTGGAGGTAGCCGGTCAGGAACAGGTTCACGCCGATCTTCTTGTACTCCACGATCCGCTCGGCGATCTGTTCCGGGGTGCCGATCAGCTGGGTCTTGAAGCCGTCGTTGTACTGGACCAGGTCCTCGAAGCTCGAGTCGGCCCACATGCCCTTGCCGTCCTTGGTGGCCGCCCCGGCTTCCTGGACGGCGGCGCGGAACCCCTCGACGGCGGGCTTGTGCGCCTTCTCGACGATCTCGCGGAGCGTGTCGCGGGCTTCCTTCTCGGAATCCCGGGCGATCACGAAGCCGTTGAGGCCGAACTTGGGGGAGGGGAGGGCACCTTCCGTGCCGCGACCGGCGGCACCTGACGCCGCCACGACGCCGGCGATGTTCTCCTTGAACCCGTCGAGGTCCTTGCCGTTGGAGAAGTACCAGTCAGCCACCCGGCCGGCGGTGGCCTGCGCGGCCGTGGAGTTGCCGCCGAAGAAGATCTCCGGGTGCGCCCGGCCCGGCACGTCCACCGGTGCCGGGTTCAGGGTGAAGTCGGTGATGTTGTAGTACTTGCCGGACTGGCTGTAGTCCTGCTCGGTCCAGAGCCCGCGGAGGACCTTGATGAATTCCTCGGTGCGGACGTAGCGCTCGTCGTGTTCGAGCCATTCGAGGCCGAAGTTGGTGAATTCGTCCTTGAGCCAGCCGGAGACGATGTTCACGGCGGCGCGGCCGTTGGAGATGTGGTCCGCGGTGATGATGTACTTCGCCAGCACGCCGGGGTGCCACATGCCCGGATGGACGGCGGAGATCACCTTGAGGCGCTCGGTGGCGGCCAGCAGCGCCAGGCTGAACGAGGTGGCCTCGTGCTGTTTGTCCGCGCCGTAGGAGGCGGCGTACCGGGTCTGGGTCAGGGCGTATTCGAAGCCGGAGTTCTCCGCGATCCTGGCCAGCTTCTTGTTGTATTCGAAGTCCCAGCCGGTGCGCTGTTCGATGGTGGATACCACCAGGCCGCCGGAGACGTTGGGGACCCAGTAGGCGAACTTGAGCGGTTCGGAAAGACGGGCGACGTTGCTGATCTCAGTCATGGGTGTTCCTTTACTTCCGGGTGGGGCTTGCTGGTGCCAGGATTTCCGCGGCGCGGTCGCGCAGCACATCCTGGATGCCCGCGATGGATGGTTCGTTCTGCAGCGAGGTGGTGTCGCCGAGCGTTGTGCCTTCGAACAGCTGGGTCAGCAGCCGGCGCATGATCTTGCCGCTGCGGGTTTTCGGCACGTCGGGAACGACGACGACGTCCCGCGGCTTGGCGATCGGCCCGATCTGCTTCGCGACGTGCGCCTTCAGCACACCCTGGATGTCGGGGGTGGCCGCCGAATCCTTCAGCACCACGAACGCGACGATCGCGTGGCCGGTCTTTGGGTCCGCGACCGGGCAGACGCCGGCCTCCACCACGTCCGGGTGGGTGACGAGCGCCGATTCGACCTCGATGGTGGAGAGCAGGTGTCCGGAGACGTTGAGGGTGTCGTCCACCCGCCCGAGGATCCAGATGTCGCCGTCGTCGTCATACTTGGCGCCGTCACCGGCGAGGAACCAGCCCTGCTCGGCGTATTGGCGCCAGTACGAATCGAAGTAGCGGCGCGGGTTGCCCCAGACCGTCCGGGCGATCGCCGGGCCGGGGGAGTCCACCACGATGAAACCCTGGACGCCGGGCGGCACCGTGTTGCCGGCGTCGTCCACGATGCGCGTGCTGACGCCGGGCAGCGGGCGGGCCGCGCAGCCGGGCTTGAACGCGGCGTCCGTCGGTGCCGGGGAGAGGATGGTGGCGCCGGTTTCGGACTGCCACCACGTGTCCACCACGGGGGCGGTGCCGGCGCCGATGTTGGTCCGGAACCAGCGCCAGGCCTCGGGGTTGATGGCCTCGCCTACCGTGCCGAGAAGACGGATAGAGGAGAGGTCGTACGTGTCCGGGACGCCGTCCGGGAACCAGCCCATGAGGGAGCGGACCAGGGTGGGCGCGGTGTAATACTGCGTGACCGCGTAGCGTTCGATGATCTCAAAGTGCCGGCCCGGGTGCGGGGTGTTGGGCGTGCCCTCGAAGATGACCTGCGTGGCGCCGTTGGAGAGCGGGCCGTAGAGCTCATAGGTGTGCGCGGTGACCCAGGCGAGGTCGGCCGTGCACCAGTGCACGTCCTTCTCCCGCAGCGCGGGGTCGGGGTTGCTGAACAGGTGCTCGAAGCTCCATGACGCCTGTGTGAGGTAGCCGCCGGAGGTGTGGACCAGGCCCTTGGGCTTGCCGGTGGTGCCGGAGGTGTACATGATGAACAGCGGCGTCTCGGCGTCGAACGCCTCGGCTTCGTGAGTCTCGGAGGCGGTGCCGACGGCGTCGTGCCACCACACATCGCGGCCGGCGGTCATCGGGACGGTGTCCAGCTCGTCCGCGGGAGTGGTCCGGTTGACCACCAGGACGTGTTCGATGGCGTTGTCGCCGGAGACGGCGGCGTCCGCGTTGTCCTTGACCGGCACGGCGGTGCCGCGGCGGAACTGGCCGTCGGTGGTGACCAGGAGCTTGGCGCCGGTGTCCTCCACCCGGAACTTCAGGGCCTCGGCGGAGAATCCGCCGAAGACCAGGGAATGGATGGCACCGATCCGGGCCACTGCGAGGGTGATGATCACGGTTTCGGGGATGACGGGGAGGTAGATGACCACCCGGTCGCCCTTGGTGATGCCGAGATCCAGGAGGGCATTGGCGGCTTTGGAGACCTCGCGCTGGAGTCCGGCGTAGGTGACGGCACGGCGGTCGCCGGGCTCGCCCTCAAAGTGCAGGGCCACCTTGTCTCCGCGCCCCGCCGCTACGTGGCGGTCGACGCAGTTGTAGGCGACATTGAGCCTGCCCCCTTCGAACCAGGTGATCTGCGGTCCGGTGCCGGCCTCGACGTCGGCCGGGACCCGGCGGTGCGCGGTGTGCCAGGGCTTGGTTTGCTCCGTCGCGCCGCCGGGCAGGTCCGCCCAGTCGAGGCGGAGAGCCTGGGTTTCCCAGAACGCAACCGTCTCTGCCTGGACAGTTCCCGCGGTCGCGGCGCCGCTGTGCCGGGGAAGGTGGTTTCCGGAGGTGGTGCTGCGGTGACGCGCCGGCCCATCGGCGGGGACGCCGTGCACTGCGCCGTCCGTGGACTCGTTCAGGGACCATCCCGAAGAGCCGCGAGAGGAGCCGGCCGCGTCACGCAGCCCTGCTTCGTTCGCCGTCGCGTCCGAAGTGGTTTGTGGGAATGCCTCGGACGCAGTCCGGGCAAAGGTGGGCAGGGCGGAAGAATTCTCAGGGGTCATTGCTGCACTCCATCGGTCCTGGCAGTAGCACCCTTGGTTGCTCCGGCTCCCTCGAATTTCACCGAAGGAGGGCGGAGCGGTTGCGTGGGAATGGTCGTCTCACGTCACCGAGGGGTTGCTGCGGCGTCATCGATCCAGGTCTCTCGGCCGCTCGGGATGGTCACTACCTACTAGAACTTCAGATGCACGATTCCGCAAAATCGGCGTCCGGGAGCGCCGTAATATTCGTTCACCCGGCGTGGGTCCTGCCCAAATCATTCATTTATTCGACAATTGCCCGGAAAGGTCGCAGGAGTAAGGTTGATGCATGGCCCATGTTAACGATCCGGCAGTCATTGACCGCCTCATGCGAACCAAAGGCACGTGGGCGGTGGTCGGCCTCACCACCAACGAATGGCGCTCGGCGAATGAGGTCTCCCTCTATGTCCGGGACCGGATGGGCATGACCATCATTCCGGTCAACCTTCCGGGCGACGATGTCCACGGCGAGAAGGGGTACCGTTCCCTGTCTGACATCCCGGCGGAGAAGCACCCGATCGACGTCGTGGACTGCTTCGTCAACTCCCACAGGGTGGGCGCAGTCATAGACGAGGCCATCGCAGTAGGCGCCAAGGCCGTCTGGCTGCAGCTGGGCGTCTTCGACGACGCCGCGACGGACCGGGCCAAGGCCGCCGGGCTGGACGTCGTCGTGAACGCGTGCCCCGCCCGCGAAGGCTGGCGCGTGGGCATCTAACGGCCCGGGAATGACGATCAACAGATCGGGAAGAGTCGGTTACAAAATGTGACCGGCTTTTTCTGTATCCGGCCTCCTGCCGTGTGAGATGGACTCGTAACCATCCCGAGCGGCTGAGAGATCTGGCTCCGTGACGCCGCAGCAACCCCCTCCTTTGAGGACGGTGCTACCGCCAGGACCGATGGAGAACCACTGTGTTCTGAGGCTCCCCGGCTTCGCTCAGCGCTGCCCGGAAGCCAGGACCCAGGGCTTTCCTCGGGCGAGCCCGGAGGAAATCATGAACACGCAGACAGCGGCAGCGCCGCGGCCCCGAGCAGGTGGGGGCCTGTGATCGAGATCCAGAACGTCAGCACGTCATTCGCTTCGGCCGCGGGACCTTTCACGGCCGTCGATGACGTCAGCCTGCACATCAGGCGGGGCACCATCCAGGGCATCATCGGGTTCTCCGGCGCCGGCAAATCCACGCTGCTGCGCAACATCAACCTCCTCGAGCGCCCGACGTCGGGCCGCGTCCTGGTGGACGGCGTGGACCTGGTGACCCTGTCCGACGCCGAGCTCCGGACCAAGCGGCATGACATCGGCATGATTTTCCAGCACTTCAATCTCCTCAACAACCTCACGGCCCAGGAAAATGTGGAGCTGTCCCTGAAGTTCGCCGGCGTCGGGAAGGCGGAACGCCGGCGGCGGGCCGCCGAAACCCTGGAAATCGTGGACCTCGCCGACAAAGCGGGAACGTATCCGGCCAAACTCTCCGGGGGCCAGAAACAGCGGGTGGCGATCGCCCGCGCCCTCGCCACCGGGCCCAAAGTGCTGCTCTGCGACGAGCCGACGTCGGCCGTGGATCCCCGGACGACGTCATCGGTCCTGCAATACCTGGCCGACGTCAACGCCGAATTCGGCATCACAATCGTGGTGGTCACCCACGAGATGAATGTCATCAAGGCCATCGCGGACAGCGTCGCGGTCATGGAAGAAGGCCGGGTGGTGGAGCAGTTCGACCTCGCCGAACTCCAGCGCCCCGGTTTCCGCCCGGCGACGTCGATCGGCCGCTACCTGGTCTCCGATGAGATCCAGCTGGACCGCTCCGGGAGGGGCACCCACACCACAGCCGCGTCGGAGGGCCTGATCAATGTTTGACCGCATCCTGGAAGTCCTGCCCGAAATCGGCGTCGCCATGGGACAGACCCTCACCATGCTGCTGGTGGCCATCCCGCTGGCGGTGCTGCTCGGGACACCGCTGGGTGTCCAGCTCTACACCATCGGTCCCAACGGGCTCAAGCACAGGCCAAAGCTGCACCGGGTCCTGGACGGGCTGGTCAACCTGCTCCGCTCGTTCCCGTTCCTGATCCTGCTGATCGCGATCATTCCCGTGACCAGGTTCATTGTCGGCACGACCATCGGCACGGCCGCCGTCATTGTCCCGCTGACCCTCAACGCCATTCCGTATTTCGCCCGCTTCGTGGAACAGAACCTGAGCCAGCTCGGCGGCGGAGTGGTCGAAGCGGCACGGTCCATGGGCGCCAGCCGGTCCCAGATCGTCCGGGACGTCCTGATTGTGGAGGCGAAGCCCGGACTCGTCAGCTCCATCACCATCATGACCGTCAGCTTCATCTCCTACTCGGCGATGGCCGGACTGGTGGGCGGCGGCGGAATCGGCGACTTCGCCATCCGGTACGGCTATTACCGCTACGAAACGCCGCTCATGATCACCGCCATTGTCCTGATGATCCTGCTGGTCACCATCGTTCAGCTGGGCGGATCCTATGTTGCCCGGCGCCTGGACAAGCGCCTCTGAGCGCCGGCAGCACCCTCGTCCCACCTCCCACAGCGGAAAGCACCCCATGACTTCAACGCCCAGTACCCGTTTCGACGGACCCCGCCCGCGCCTGCTGATCAGCGCCTTCGTGATGAACACGTCCAGCCACATCATGGGCGGCCAGTGGCGGCGCCCGGAAGCCCAGCAGCACCGGTTCAACGAACTCCAGCTCTGGATCGACCTGGCCCGCCAGCTCGAAGGCGCCAAGTTTGACGCGATCTTCTTCGCCGACGTCGTCGGTCTCTACGGCGACTACGACGGCGGGTGGGCATCGCTGCTGAAAAAGGGCCTGCAGGTGCCGTCCAACGACCCCCTCATCCTGCTGTCCGCGCTCGCCACGGGAACGCGGGAGATCGGGCTGGCCGCGACGTCGTCGGTGATTCAAAGCCATCCGTTCCAGTTCGCCCGGCAAATGTCCACGCTGGACCACATCAGCGGCGGCCGCGTGGCCTGGAACATCGTCACCAGCGTGCTGGAAAACGCGCACCGGAACTTCAACGCCACCGAGCTGACCAAGCATGACGAACGCTACGACTGGGCGGACGAATACGTCGAGGCCGCCTACAAATTGTGGGAAGGATCCTGGGAAGACGACGCGCTGCTCCGGGACAAGGCGACCGGGGTCCACGCGGACCCGGAGAAAGTCAGCAAGATCTACCACCGCGGGCCCCGGTACTCGATCGACGGACCCCACCTCGCGGCCCCTTCACCGCAACGCACCCCGGTGCTTTTCCAGGCCGGGAGCTCCGGCCGCGGCCAGCAGTTCTGCGCCGCCAACGCCGAGGCCACCTTCACACTCGCGCCGAGCACCGAGGTGGCCGCGAAGTACACCGCGGCCGTCCGGGAACAGGCCGTTGCCGCCGGCCGCCATCCGGATGACGTGAAGTTCCTCCAGGGCATGCACTTCGTGGTGGGCGGCACCGAAGCCGAGGCGAACCGCAAAGCCGACGAGCTCGAGGACAGCCTGGACATTGAAGCCCTGCTGGCCCACGTGGGCGGCGGGTTCGGCGTCGACCTCGGCGGCCTGCCGCTGGACACCCCGCTCGGGGACCTTGAAACGGAAGGCAGCCAGGGACATCTCACGGCTATCCGCGCCTCCGTCCGCGGCGGCAACCCCACCCTCCGCGACATTGCGCTCTACCGCAGCCGGGCCAACCGGGTGGTGGGAACGCCGGACCAGATTGCCGACCGTCTCGAGCAGTGGCAGGACGCCGGAATCGACGGCATCAACATCATCAACCAGACCATCCCCGGCTCCTACACCGACTTCATCGACGGTGTGCTGCCGGAACTGCGCAGCCGCGGCCTCGCCCAGACCGGCTACGCGCCGGGAACCCTGCGCGAGAAGCTCTTCGGCGCCGGGCCACGGCTCAACGGACGGCACCCCGCCGCGGCCTTCCGGGGAGCCTTCACCGAATTCTCCGCGGCGGCCGAAAACCAGCCCGCCAGCGTTACCGCCCAGTCATAGCCCAGCGCGAACCACCACAAAGGACCAAGACCATGCAGCGTAGAAATTTCCTCAAATATGCCCTCGCCGGTGCCGGTGCTGTCTCCGCCGCGGCACTGACCGGCTGCGGCCTCACCAACCCCGGCGGTGCCGGCGCCAGCGGCGGCAAGACGATCAAGATTATCGTCACCGAGTCCGCCCCGTACCAGGAACCGACCAAGCTGGCCCAGAAGCTGCTCGCGGCCCAGGGCTGGACCCTGGAGCCCACGTACGTCACGGACATCATCCAGCCCAACCTGGCCGTGGCCAACGGCGAATTCGACGCCAACTTCTTCCAGCACAACGCCTACCTGAAGCAGTTCAACCAGGACAAGGGCCTGGAGAACGTGGGACTGTTCTACGTCTACAGCGCCCCGGGCGGCATCTGGTCTGACAAGTACAAGTCCCTGAACGAGCTCCCGGACGGCGCCAAGATCGGCATTCCCGTGGACCCGGCGAACAACGGCCGTGCCCTGTTCATGCTGCGCGACGCCGGCCTGCTGGAGCTGTCTGACGCCACCGTGATCCACACCTCGCAAAAGAACATCGCGGCCAACCCGAAGAAGCTGCAGTTCGTGGAAGTGGACCAGCAGTCCCTCGCCAAGACCCTTCCTGATGTCGACGCCGGCTTCCTGGTCGCCCGCATGGCCGCGGATGCCGGGCACAGCAAGGACGACGCGCTGGCCTTCGAAACGGATGCGGACCAGGTCCCGTTCCGGATCGTGGTTGCCGGGCGGAAGGATTTTGCCGGGTCGGAGAAGGCCGCGGCCCTTAAGGCCGCCTTCCAGTCCCCGGAGGTCAAGGCCTGGTTTGCCAGCTACCAGAAGGGCATCCTGCCCACCCCCTGGGACCAGGATCCCGCCGCCGACGCCGCCAAGCTCTAGCCCGGCCACCAGCAACCAAGGGAACGCATGTCCTACGCACCAGAGACCACAGCTCCCGGAGCACCATCGGTCGCAGCCGCCTACACCGAGGCGCCGTCGGCCGAAGCCGCCTACGAGAGGCTGGCGCAGCGTTTCCGGCCCGTGTTTGCCCGGATCGCGGAGGGCGCGCTGGCCCGCGAGCAGGACAGGGTCCTGCCCTTCGAACAGGTCCGCTGGCTGAACGAGGAAGGCTTCGGCCGGCTGCGGGTGCCCACGGAACACGGGGGCGACGGCATCGGCTTTGAGCCCTTCTTCCGGCTGCTCATCGAACTCGCCGAGGCGGATTCCTCCGTGGCCCACCTCTACCGCTCGCACTTCGCGTTCGTGGAAACCGTCGGTCTGGAATCCGCGGACTTCCGGAACCGCTGGTACCCGAAAGTGGTGGCCGGCGAGATCTTTGGAAACGCCGCCACGGAGAAATCCGGCAATGTCCTCGGCACCACCGGAACCAAGCTGACCCGCCACGGCGGGGACTGGCTCTTGAACGGCAGGAAGTACTACACCACCGGCACCATCTTCGCCGAGTGGATTGCCGTCATGGCCAGCACCGCGGGCGTGGAGGGCCGGCAGTACGCCGTGGTCAGCACCACCCAGCCCGGAGTGGAAATCCTCGACGACTGGGACGGGTTCGGCCAGCAGCTGACCGGCACCGGCACCACGATTTTCCGTGACGCCGTGGTGCCGGACACCAACATCATCCGGCGCTCGGAATCCACCACGCACGAGCCGGCCTTCTTCCAGCTGGTCCTGCTCGCCGTCCTGGCGGGCATCGGCCGGGCGGCGCTGGCCGACGCGAGGGCGCTGGTCCGCGACCGCAAACGGACCTTCAACACCGGTTCCGGCGAGCTGTTCCGCAGCGACCCGCTGATCCTGCAGCTCGTCGGCCAGCTCTCGGCCAAGGTCTTCGCGGCGGAATCCGTGGTGCTGGCCGCCGCCCGGGAGCTCGACGCCGGCGCGGACCAGAACCTGGATCTCACCCCGGAACAACGCTACGTCCGCGGCGAGATCGCGGTGGAAAAGGCGCAGCTTCTGGTGCCCGAACTCGTCCAGTCCGCGGCCCAGCAGCTCTTCGACGTCACCGGGGCATCCGCCACGTCGAAGTCGAAATCGCTGGACCGGCACTGGCGCAACGCCAGGACCGTTTCCACCCACAACCCCGCCGTGTTCAAGGCCCGCACCGTGGGCGACTACGAAGTCAACGGCACCACTCCCGAAGGGCTGCACAGCATCGGCGACGCCCGCACCGCCGCGCAGGCAGGGTGAGGCGGGCCGCAGCCGGATAGCCCGCGCAGCCGGGCAGGCCGCAGCCGGATAGGCTCGTGCCATGGACGTTGCCACCCTCCGCGAGATCTGCCTGAGCTTCCCCGGTGCGTTTGAGGACTTTCCCTTCGGCCCGGAGACATCGGTTTTCAAGGTGCGGGCGGGGATCGCCGGCGGCACGAGACAGGACGCCAAGATGTTCGCGGCGTCGGCCATGGACCCGGCCGACTGGTCCGTGAGCCTCAAATGCGAGCCGGCCCTGGCCGAACAACTGCGGGCCATCCACCCGGAAATCACCGGCGCCTGGCATATGAACAAGACGCACTGGAACGGGGTCCGGCTGGACGGATCGTTGCCGGACGGCATGATCCGGGACATGGTGGAGGATTCGTATGACCTGGTGGTCGCCTCGTTCAGCCGGAAGCAGCGGGAACAGCTGGGCTGGGCGGGACTGGCCAGGGGCGAGGACACATGAGCGGTGATCCCGGTGCCGGCGCGCGGGACGGGCTGAACTATCCGGGCATTGGCTCCACTGAGCATGGCCAGGCTCCGGCAGGCTTTCCCTGTTTGGTGTCCCGGGCGTACCTCGGCGACGGCCCGGCACTGTACCGGAGGGTGGCGCAGGGGATTCTGACCTGGCAGCTGCAGAGACGCTCCGGGCTGCGCGTCCGCACCGACTCCGACGCCGTCGTGCCCGGCGCGCGCGTAGTGAGCGGATTCGGCGTCGGACCCTTCCGGATCAACGCGCCCTGCGAGGTGGTGTGGGTGCGCCGGCCGGTGCCCGGCGACGGGCCGCAACGAGCCGGGTTCGGGTACGGCACACTGCCCGGTCATCCCGTGCGGGGCGAGGAGGCCTTCGAAGTGGAGATCGACGCCGCCGGCCGGGTGTTCCTGAAAATCACGGCCTTCAGCCGGCCGTCCAACTGGTTCTTCGCGGCCGGCCGCGCCCTCACGGGACGGGCACAAAGGCATGTCACTTCCCGCTACATTGGGAGTGCACACGAACTGGCCGCAGGTGAAAGCTGATCAGGAGCAGATGGATGCTGGAACAGAAAACCCTTGACCAATTGTGGAACTTCGACGACCCCGCCGGGTCCGAAGCCCGGTTCCGGGCGGCGGCCGCAGATGAACGCTACGACGCCGACGAACGCGCCGAACTCACCACCCAGCTGGGCCGGGCCATCGGGCTGCAGGGCCGCTACGAGGAAGCCGACGCCCTGCTGGATGCGGTCGATGCCGACGAGCCCACAGTCGCGGTGCGGGTGCTGCTGGAACGCGGCCGGGTGCTCAATTCCAGCGGCCACCCCGAGATGGCCGTGCCGCTGTTTGAACAGGCGGCCGAACTGGCTGACTACCTGGTCGAGGAATTCCTGGCCGTGGACGCGCTGCACATGCTCGCCATTGCCGACTCCGCCCACGCCGAGACCTGGACCCGGAGCGCCCTGGAGTACGCGTCCACGGTTCACGATGAGCGGACCAAACGGTGGGTGGTTTCGCTGCACAACAACCTCGGCTGGACGCTGCATGACGCCGGCCGGTGCACCGAGGCCATGGTGGAGTTCCAGCTCGCCGAACAGTGGGCCGACCGGATCGGCACCCCGCGGCAGCAGGAACTGGCCCGCGAGGCCATCAAGGCCTGTTGACCCGCCAACTGGCCATGTGACCCGGCATCGTCATGCTGGAAGAATGGAACCTCCGGAAAACCAATGAAAGGCTTTAGCCCATGATCTTCATCGTCGTCAAATTCAAGGTCAAGCCGGACTGGTCGGAGCGCTGGCTGGGACTCGTGAACGATTTCACCCAGGCCACCCGCCAGGAGCCCGGCAACCTGTGGTTCGACTGGTCCCGCAGTGTGGAGGACCCCAATGAATTCGTCCTGGTTGAGGCCTTCAAGGATGACGCCGCCGGGGCCCACGTGAACAGCGCCCACTTCAAGCAGGCTATGGCGGACATGCCTCAGGCGCTGGCCGAGACACCCCGGATCATCAGCCGGCAGCTCGACGGCGACGGCTGGGACCGGATGGGCGAGCTCACCATCTAGCCGGCATCGATTGCAGTGGGCCCACGCCGGCAGGGTTCCCTGGCCGGGCTTGCGAGGCTAGGGGGCAGCTGGGGAGCAATGGATACGCTTATGGCATGTGGATCGGCTGGATTGAATTCGACATCCTTCTGGGCGACGTTCACAGCCTGAAGGAGAAACGTTCCATGGTGCGGCCGCTGCTTGCGGAGCTGAAGCGCCGCTTTGATGTCTCCGTCGCCGAGGTCGGGGACCACGAGCAACACCGGCGCACGCAGTTGGGCGCCGGCCTAGTGGCAGTAGACCGGGCACACGTCGTGGAGGTACTGACCGCCGTCGAACGCTTCGTGGCGGCCCGGCCCGAACTCGAACTCCTCAGCGCACGGCAACGGGAGCTCCGCAGCGACGATTAAACAACGCGGGGTCACTTAGCGCCCATCCCGAGGGGATTTATGGGCGGTAAGTGACCCCGCGTTGCTTTGAGCGGTGGGGCTTAGCCGAAGTACTTCGGCAGGGTCGCCTCGTGGGCTTCGCGGAGCGCGTCGAGGCTCATGGTCTCGACACCGTTGATCTCCAGCGTGCCGCCCTCGGCGTCCACCACACCGATCCGGACGTGCGCGAAGCCGCGGGCGGTGCACATGTCCGTGAAGCGGATTTCCTCCGAGCGGGGCACAGCGACGACGGCGCGGCCCTGGGTTTCGGAGAACAGCGCCGTGAACAGGTCCACGCCGTCGCGGTCCAGGACGTCCTGCAGGGCGATCCGGGCGCCCACGCCGTAACGCAGGGACGACTCCACGAGGGCCGCGGCGAGGCCGCCTTCGGAGAGGTCGTGGGCGGAATCCACCATGCCGTCGCGGGAGGCGTTGATCAGAATCTGGCCCAGTTCGCGCTCGGCGTCGAGGTCAACCTTCGGCGGCAGGCCGCCCAGGTGTCCGCGCATGTTCGACCATTCCGAACCGTCCAGCTCTGCCGCCGTCGTGCCCAGCAGGTAGATGGCCTGGCCGTCTTCCTTCCAGCCCGACGGCGTGCGGCGGGCGACGTCGTCGAATTTGCCCAGCACTGCCACCACGGGGGAGGGGTGGATGGGGGTGGTCCCGGTCTGGTTGTACAGCGAGACGTTGCCGCCGGTGACCGGGATGCCGAGGACCATGCAGGCGTCGGACAGGCCGCGGATGGCTTCGGCGAGCTGCCACATGACGTCTGGGTCCTCGGGGGAGCCGAAATTCAGGCAGTCGCTGACGGCCATCGGCACGGCACCTGAGGTGGCGACGTTGCGGTAGGCCTCGGCCAGGGCCAGCTGAGCGCCGTGGTACGGGTCCAGGTAGGTGTAGCGGCCGTTGGCGTCGGTGGCCAGGGCCACGCCGAGGCCGGTTTCCTCGTCCACCCGGACCACGCCGGCGTCGTCCGGGAACGCCATGGCGGTGTTGCCGCCGACATAGCGGTCGTACTGCTTGGTGATCCAGGACTTGTCGCACATGTTCGGGGAGGCGACGAGCTCGGTGATGGCGGCGGCCAGGTCCGCGGGGGCGGAGGGGCGGCCGGCGTCCTGGACGGACCCGGTGAAGGAGTCGGCCTGGACGGCGTCCTGCCATTCGGGGCGGGCATAGGGTCGGTCGTAGACCGGGCCGTCGTGGGCCACGGTGCGCGGGTCGACGTCGACAATGACCTCGCCTTCCCACGTGATGATGAGGCGGCCGGTGTCGGTCACCTCGCCCAGCCAGGAGTACTCCACCGCCCACTTGTCCATGACCGCTTCAAACGCGGCGATGTTTTCCGGGGTGACCACGGCCATCATGCGTTCCTGCGACTCGGACATCAGGATTTCGCCCGGGGTCAGGGTGGGGTCGCGGAGCAGCACGGAGGTCAGCTCGACTTCCATGCCGCCGTCGCCGTTGGAGGCGAGCTCGGAGGTGGCGCAGGAAATGCCGGCGGCGCCGAGGTCCTGGATGCCCTCCACCAGGGATCCCTTGAACAGCTCCAGGCAGCACTCGATCAGGACCTTCTCGGCGAACGGGTCGCCCACCTGGACCGCGGGGCGCTTGGACGGCTTGGTGTCATCGAAGGACTCCGAGGCCAGCACGGAGGCGCCGCCGATGCCGTCGCCGCCGGTGCGGGCACCGAACAGCACCACCTTGTTGCCCTTGCCGGAGGCGTTCGCGAGGCGGATGTCCTCGTGGCGCATCACGCCGACGGCCAGCGCGTTCACCAGCGGGTTGCCCTGGTACACGGAGTCGAAGACCATTTCGCCGCCGATGTTGGGCAGGCCCAGCGAGTTGCCGTAGCCGCCGATCCCTGCCACCGCGCCGTGCATGACGCGGGCGGTGTCCGGGTGGTCAATGGCGCCGAAGCGCAGCGGATCCATCACCGCTACCGGGCGGGCGCCCATAGAGATGATGTCGCGGACAATGCCGCCGATGCCGGTTGCGGCGCCCTGGTAGGGCTCCACGAACGACGGCGAGTTGTGGGACTCAATCTTGAACGTCACGGCCCAGCCGTCGCCCAGGTTGGTGACACCGGCGTTTTCGCCGATTCCCACGAGCATGTCCTTCTTCATTTCCTCGGTCACCTTGTCGCCGAACTGGCGCAGGTGGTTCTTCGAGGACTTGTAGGAGCAGTGTTCGCTCCACATCACCGAGTACATGGCCAGTTCCGCGCCGGTGGGGCGGCGGCCCAGGACCTTGACCACCTCGTCGAACTCGTTCTGCTTCAGGCCCAGTTCGGCCCAGGGGAGTTCGGTGTCCGGGGTCTTGGCCGCGTTCTCGACGGTGTCGATGTTGAACTTCCGGGCGGTCTCCGCGGGTGCCGCCACTGCGGGTGTCTCCGTCATTTGTTGTCTCCCACGATCTTGTTCAGGACAGAGGTGAAGAACCCGAGGCCCTCGGTGCCGGAGCCGAGCTCGGGACCGAAGCCGGCCTCCACAGCGTGCTCGGGGTGCGGCATGAGGCCCACCACGTTGCCCGCGGCGTTGGAAATGCCGGCGATGTCGCGCCGAGAGCCGTTCGGGTTGAAGCCGACGTAGCGGAACACAACGCGGCCTTCGGCCTCGAGCGCGTCCAGGGTCTTCTCGTCGGCGATGTACTGGCCGTCCTGGTTCTTCAGCGGCACGGTGATTTCCTGGCCGGCGGCGTAGTCCCCGGTCCAGGCGGTGGTGTTGTTCTCCACGCGCAGGACCTGGTCGCGGCACATGAACTTCAGGTGGTCGTTCTTGATCATGGAACCGGGCAGCAGGTGCGACTCGGTCAGGATCTGGAAGCCGTTGCAGATGCCCAGCACGGGCAGCTTGGCCTCGGAATTGGCGGCGTCGATGATCCTGGACATCAGCGGCGCGAAGCGGGCGATCGCGCCGGCGCGGAGGTAATCGCCGTACGAGAACCCGCCGGGAATCACGACGGCGTCAACGTCACCCAGGGTGGTGCCGGCGTGCCAGAGCTCCACCGGGGTGGCGCCGGCCAGACGGACCGCACGGGCGGCGTCGCGGTCGTCCAGGGTGCCGGGGAAGGTGACGACGCCGATCTTCGCGCCGGCGAGCCTGGGGTTGGCGGCGACGGCGACGGCCTCGCCGATCAGGGGGAGTTCAGTCATTTCAGGCCTCAACGACCTCGACGTTGACGACGTCCTCGATGACCGGGTTGGACAGCAGGGTCTCCGCGGCGTCGCGGGCCTGGGCCAGGATCTCCTCGGTCACCTCGCCGTCGACCGTGAGTTCAAAGCGCTTGCCCTGGCGGACAGAGCTGAAAGCGGTGAAGCCCAGCCGGGGCAGAGCACCGACGATGGCCTTCCCCTGCGGGTCCAGAATCTCGGGCTTGGGCATGACGTCGACAACGATCCGGGGCATCCGGTAACTCCTGTGCGTGAGCGTTGGGTAAGGGCGCAGCGGAGTGGTGCCGTCTCACGCCGATCCGCTGTGTGTTGGACTGGTGAATACAGCGTGAAAGGGCGCTCCGCGAGCTTGCATGCCCATTCTACCGGCCACCGTGCGTCCGGCCGTATTCGGGCGGGGAGTGTGAACGAGGCCTCCCCGGCAGGTCCTTGAGCTGGGGAGATGGCGTCGCGGGGGCGGCTGCGCCCTATGGTCGGGGCTGCCGCGGGTCAGTAGGATGTGCGCATGGCTGAGAAACCGAAATCCGTGGTGTTGTCTGTTGTGGCCGTCGCAGTGTTCGCCGGGCTGGGCCGGATGGTTCTGCAGAAGATCAAGGCTGACCGTGCGGCGGAGGCGACCAAGGTGGCCGGCCCCCTGGATGAGAAGACCCGCGCATGGATCAGCGACGTGGTCCGGACTCCCCGAAAATAGGCCGGCGGATCACGAGCGGGCCGGCGGCGGGCCCGAAGATCGTAAGTCGTCGCGGCCTCCGGCGCTGAGCCGGCGCATGCTGGCGTAGGCACTGTGCCCGCCGGAGTCCAATTGACGCAGTTCAGCATCCTCGCCATCGCATCGTGTCGTATTGCGTGACAAATTTTAAATACCTCCTTGTGGTCTATGTCATATCTCGCTCTCGGTCTGTACTGTATGAATCGGCTGGTATCCGTGGGGGCGGGCCGGGCGACCGCCCGGTGAGTTCCCGCCAGTCCGTTGGGCCCGGCGTTGGAGTCGGGCCGTTCCTTTACGA
Source organism: Arthrobacter sp. 10T425 (assembly GCF_056393985.1). NCBI lineage: Bacteria > Bacillati > Actinomycetota > Actinomycetes > Micrococcales > Micrococcaceae > Arthrobacter > Arthrobacter sp. 10T425. Next base: position 43,407 of record NZ_JBFTGZ010000016.1, read on the forward strand.
AAGGTTCAAACACTCGTGACATCACCAGGAAAGAGCTTCCTTCGAAGCGGGGGACTCCGGAGGGCCGCGGCACTGACCCTGGGCTTGCCGGTTCTTCTGTCCAGCATCGCGATCGCCCCCGCCAATGCGGCCCCGGCGCAAGGCCCGGGCGTAGCCGGCGTCGCACAGAAGAATATTGATCCGAACAACTACAAGGACGGCCGCTACATAGTGGTCATGGCGGAGAAGCCTTCCGCGACTTACGACGGCGGGACGGCCGGCCTGCCGGCCACCAAGCCTGCCTCCGGCAAGAAACTGGATGCCACCAAGGCCGAAGTCAAGCAGTACAAGGCCCACCTGGAACAGAAGCAGGCCCAGGTGGCCGGCCAGCAGGGCGTCAAGATGCAGCGCCAGTTCACCGCAGCCCTCAACGGCTTCAGCGCCAAGCTGACCGCGGACCAGGCCGTGAAACTGGCCCGGGACCCGTCGGTCCTCGTCGTCGCGCCGGACACGGAGAACGCACCCGATTACTCCACCGCCGACTTCCTGAAGCTCAGCGGGCCCAACGGCACGTGGAACACCAAGTTCGGCGGCCAGGACGCGGCCGGCAAGGGCGTCGTGGTCGGCGTCATTGACACCGGCTACACCCCCTCCAGCGCCTACTTTGCCGGCCAGGAGGTCAAGCCCCTCACCGGAAATCCCGTCGTCGGCGTGCCGTACCGCACCCCGGACGGCAAGATCGCGATGCTCAAAGCCGACGGCGAAACCTTCAAGGGCGAATGCCAGGTCGGCACCGACTTCGACGGCACCGCCTGCAACTCCAAGGTCCTGAGCGCCCGCTACTTTGGCGAGGACTTCGCGGCCACTGTCCCGCCGGAAGACTGGGCTCCGGGCGAACGGCTGTCCCCGGTCGACGCCGCCAGCCACGGAACCCACACCGCCAGCACGGCTGCCGGCAACGCCAATGTCGAGGCCATGGTTGACGGCAGGAGCTTCGGGCTGACCAGCGGCATCGCGCCGGCCGCCAAGCTCTCCGTTTACAAGGTCTGCTGGGAAGACAACGATCCCAACTCCGGTGGGTGCTACTCGTCCGCGTCCGTCGAGGCCATCAACAAGGCCATCGAGGACGGCGTGGACGTCCTGAACTACTCCATCTCCGGCGCCACGGATACCACCACCGATCCGGTCTCCCTGGCATTCCTGTCCGCCGCCTCGGCCGGGATCTTCGTCGCGGTCTCCGCCGGCAACTCCGGCCCGACCGCCAGCACCGTCAACCACGGCGCGCCCTGGCTGACCACGGTCGCGGCCACCAGCTTCTCGCAGGAACTGCAGGGCACGGTCGAGTTCTCCGACGGCAGCAAATACCGCGGCGCCAGCATCATGAACGGCCAGGTTTCCAATGCCGGCGTCGTGCTGGCAGCCAACGCAGGAGCCGCCGGGAAAGCCAGCCCGAATCTGTGCGGCCCCGATTCGCTGGACCCGGCCAAAATCACCGGCAAGGTTGTGGTCTGTGACCGCGGCGTCGTGGACCGCGTCGCAAAGAGCGCCGAAGTCAAGCGCGGAGGCGGCGTCGGCATGATCCTCGTCAACCTGTCCGTCTCCTCACTGGACACGGACAAACACTCAGTCCCCACCGTCCACGTGAACCCGCCCGCCACCGAAGCCATCAAGGCCAAGGTCACGGCCAATCCGGCCATCACGGTTTCCCTGGTCAACAAGGACACCACCGGACTGCCCCTCGAGGCGCAGCCGCAGATCGCCGGGTTCTCTTCCCGCGGCCCGCTGCTCGCTGAAGGCTCCGACCTCCTCAAGCCCGACGTCGCGGCGCCCGGCGTGGCCGTGCTGGCCGGCGTTTCGCCGATCGGCACCGGAGGCGACAACTTCGGTTTTCTTTCCGGCACCTCAATGGCCTCCCCCCACGTAGCCGGCTTCGGCGCGCTGATCCTGGCCATGAAGCCCACGTGGTCCCCGGCGGCGGTCAAATCCGCGATGATGACCACCACTAGCGACGTCAAGAACGCCGACGGATCCAAGAACACCGATGTCTTTGCCACCGGCGCAGGCCAGGTGGACCCGGCCCGCGTGCTGGATCCGGGCCTCGTCTACGACGCCAGCGAGGCAGACTACCTGGAGTTCATCCACGGAACCACCAAGGCGCGGGACATGAACCTGCCCTCCTTCGCCCTCGGCAACCTGGCCGGGAAGATCGAGGTCACCCGCACGCTGACCGCCCTGACCCCGGGGGTCTACAAGGCCCAGTTCAACGTTCCCGGCATCAAGGTCAGCGTGACCCCGGCTGTTCTGAACTTCCGCGCCGCCGGCGAGAAGCGCACGTTCAAGGTCTCCTTTGAGAACCAGGGCGCGCCCCTGGGCAAGTTCGCGACCGGTTCGCTGAGCTGGCAGGGCGCCAACAAGAATGTGGCGTCGCCGATCGCGGTCCGTCCGCAGTCCGTCGTGGCCTTGTCCGATGTCGCCTTCACCTCCGAGGGCGGCAGCGGTTCCGGTGCCATCAAGGTGGTCTCCGGCACGAACGCGCCGATCAACATGACCCTCGACGGTCTCTCGAAGGCCGACTCCACGGCCGCCGAGCTCGTCCCGGGCCCGTTCACCGGCGCCCCGGATGCCTCCAACGTGGTCAAGGAGGTCACAGTCGTGGCCGGCTCCCCGCTGGCCAAATTCTCGGTCATTTCCGCGGATCCGAAGGCTGACTTCGACATGTACGTCATGACCCCGAACGGTCCGCTGACGGTCGCGACGTCGTCGGCCAGCGAATCGGTGTCCATCCCCAACCCGACCCCGGGTAAGTACACGATCTACGCCAACCTGTACGCCAGCCCGAACAACCAGGCCACCAAGGCCTCGGTCGACGCCGCCGTGCTCGGCAAGGTCGAGGGCAAGGCCTCGCTGAGCCCGAACCCGCTCCGGCTCGCCAACGGCAAGGCCGGCAAGGTCACGCTGAGCTGGGATGGGCTTCAGGTCGGTTCGTACATCGGCCGGGTCACCTTCGCCGGTGCCAGCGATCCCACGTTCGTCTCAGTCCTGGTGACCCCGGCCGGGACCGTTGTGGTCCCGCCGACCTCCGAGGACCAGGATTCCAATGACGGTCCGGGTGACGACGCCGATGGCGACAACTCCCACAAGGACAAGAAGGACAAGGGCAAGAAGGTGAAGGAGGAGCAGGGCAAGATGCAGAACAGCGATCAGTCCTTCGCCCCGAACTACGCCATCTAGGCGACGCCATTTAGGCAGAAGCAGCACCAAAATACGGCATCGGCCGGCGGCTCACACCGCCGGCCGTTGCCGTTTAATCCGCCGGGGGCGGAGCCGGGAGAGCCGAGCGCGCGGGAAAGGTCGGGGCGGACCCGGTCCCGGGCCGGCCGGCGGAGCCGGGAGAGCCCAGGGGCCGCGGGCGTCCGTGCCGTGAAGGCTCAGATTGCCCCGGTGGATCCCGCAACCCCGCCCAGCAGCGGCGCCATCGCCCGCCAGCGGGCGATCTCGCAGCCATCGGTGCGGCTGAACGTGCTGTGGACTTCCCGGCCCAGGAACCAGCCGGTCACCACGGCGACCTGCGGACCCCCGTACTGCTGCGTGCACATCTTCGGCGGCCCCGGCTTTGGAAAGAAGATCGCCTCGCCGTGCTGCGTGACCGCCGCGAGGGCGGCCGCCGAATCCGGCAGCGTGGACGCCGGGGCGACGCTGCCGCCGTCGACCGCCAGTCGGAAGGTGTACTCCGGCGCTTCCGGGGCCTCCGTCAGCCGGACGGTGAGATCGATCTCGTGGTGGCTGTGACGCTCGTGGGTGGCGGTCATTGCTGTCCTTCCGTGTGTTCGGGGGCAGGGCCGGAACCCATCGACTGGAGCAGGGGAGCGAGCTCCTGCAACAGCCGCTGCCGCAGTACTTGTGATTCGGCTGAAAAAGCCCGCTGGTGCTCAACGTACGCAGCTTTGCCCTCGGGTGTCTCGATCCGGATCGCCGGATACCCCCAGTCGGCGAGGTCGTACGGCGACGCCCGCATGTCCATGGCCCGGATCCGCCACGAGAGTTCGAAACAGTCCATGACGAGCTCGCTGGGCAGCAACGGGGACAGCTTGTAGGCCCACTTGTATAGGTCCATGTTGGCGTGCAGGCAGCCCGGCTGCTCCATGGTGCGCTGGTTCCCCCGGCTGGGAACCATGCTGTTCAGCGGAACGGCGTCCGGGGTGTAGAAGCGGAAGGCGTCGAAGTGCGAGCACCGGATCCGGTTCTCCTCCACCACCTCGTCGGTGCGCCCGGACCCCAGCCGCAGCTGCAGGTACTCGTGCCGGAGATCGAACTTGTCCTGCCGGTAGACCATGGCCCACTCGTGCAGCCCGAAGCAGCCGAACTGGGCCGGCCGCGCGGCAGTCCCGGCCAGGATGATCCCTGCGAACTGCAGTGCCTCCCGGCGCTCCCTCAGGAAGGCGTCGACGTCGACCGTCACCGCCGGCGACTCCGCCGGCAGCCCGGCGGCCGCGAGTTCTGTGGCGTCGGCCGCGCGGTAATACTTCCACCCGGTCCGCGCCTCAGCCTCGGGGCCGGAGAGCACGACGCCGGCGCCCGGGTGCCAGCGCAGCAGCTGACCGGGCTTCTGGGTGTAGTAGGTGAAGAGGAAGTCCTCCACCGGGTGCTTCCGGCCGGCGGAGCGCCGCTCGAGGTAGGGGTCCGCGTAGCGGCGGACATGTTGGACGTGGGCGGTCTGGCGCGGCAGCCATTCTTCCTGCTGGAGGTGCAAGGGCTTAGCTCGCCCCGCCGGATGAGCCCAGAACATCTTTGGCGGCGTTCCAGGCGGCGATTTCACAGCCGTTTGTCAGGCTGAAGCTCGCCTGAACCGCCCTGCCATCCACGACGCCGGTGACTGTGGCCACCTGCGGGCCGCCGTACTGCTGGGTGCAGGTCTGGTTCTTGGCGGGCGGGGCGGGGCTGAGGATGGCCGGGTTGTTCTTGATGGCGATGCACGCGGCGGCGGCGTTGGGGTGCTGGCTTTCGGCCGCCGGAACCCCGTTTTGGCACACCAGCGTGAAGTTGGCCGCGGTGCCGGTTTCGTTCGGCTTGACCATGATGGCGAGTTCGGCGTTGCCCTTGCCCGGTCCGGACGGCAGCGGGACGGCGGAGGGGGACGGTGCCGGCGAGGTCGTCTCCGTCTCCGGCGACGGCGAGCCCGACGGCGCTGTGGGTGACGGGCTGGAGGGGGTGCCCGACGTCGTGCTGGGGGAGGGAGAAGGTGTGGGCCCGCCGTTCGGCGTGCAGGCGGCCAGTCCGGCCACGGCCATCAGGACGGCCGCCAGGACAAGTGCCGGGCGGCCCGATTGCGTGCGCATCAGCAGTCCTCCTCTGTTTTGCCCAGTCTACCGCCGGGGCGCGTCCTCCGGGCCGGGCCGTGTGGCGGCGATCAGGTCCATCATGGTGGCGTGCAGCTGGCCGACCTGTTCACGGGTCAGGCCCAGCCGGGCCATCATGATGCCCGGGACTTCGGTGGCCTGCTCCCGAAGGGCGGCGCCGCGCGGCGTCAGCCGGACATCCAGGGTGCGCTCGTTGCCTTCCATCCGCTGGCGGGTGATGAAGCCGGCCGTCTCGAGCCGGCGCAGCAGCGGCGAGATGGTTGCCGGCTCCTGGGCCAGGGCGTCGCTGATGTCGCGGACCGACCGCGGGCTCGCTTCCCACAGGCACAACATCACGAGGTACTGCGGGTGGGTCAGGCCGAGCCTGTCCAGGACGGGCTTGTAAGCGCCCACGACGCTGCGGGAGGCCACCGTCAGGGCGAAGCAGAGCTGCTGTTCCAGCAGGAGGTCGTCCTGCGCTGCCTGGGCGTCCGGCAGGCCGTTCGTGGCGTGGCCGCCCTGAATTGCTGGGGTTCCTTGGGTCACACCGACTCCTTCGAATGATTAGTGCACTAATGATTAGCGTACACTGGGAGCATTGTCTTGCTCCCAGGAAAGGATAGCCATGGCCAAGGAAAACGCCGTCGAGAGGTTCATGCGGGCCACCGGGAAGTTCCGGGCGGTGTTCGGGCCGGCAAACCGCAGTTCACTCGGCCACGAGATGACCGACCAGAACAGGCGGCTGCTGGCGGCGCGGCAGGCTGAAACTGAACAGTGGGAGACCTTGCACCGGCCCGACGGCAGCACTTATGTGGTGCCCCGAAACCCTGACGACAAATCCCTGCGCTAGGTCCCTTTTAGCGCCACCTCACCCGGGCCATTTCCCGCTGCCGGGCGTAAAATGAGGGCACTGACACACCGCTGTGCAGCATCCTGAACCATCCGGGACGAGGAAAGGGGGTGGGACTAGTGACACGTGCTGTCAGAGCTTTCATGGAAAAGACCGACAAGCTGAGGCTGCTGTTCGGGCCCGCAAATCGAGGCGACACCGCGGCGCCTGTAGTTCACAAGCACGACGACTTCGAGCACGCCTCGGAAGACGACCTGGCAGGTTTCGAAGTCGAGACGGACGACCACGGACACCACTACGCTGTCCGGAAAACGGATCTCGGGAAAGAAGAGGTCTGACGAGGCCCGCTTCGCCGGTTCCGGGTACCGGGGGCGTCCTGGGCGGCCGCGTGGTACGCGGCCGGAAACGTGGGAATTCGGCCGGAAACGTGGGAATTCGGCCGGAGTTGTGGGGAAGCGGCCGACGACGGGCGGAGACGGGGAAGGGAGCGGCAGGTGCCGCTCCCTTCCCCGTCTTTATGCGGTCCGGGGTCCGCCCGGATGCGCAGGTGCGGCTAGCGGCCGGTGCCGCCGTAGACCGTGGCCTCGTCCTCGCTGTCGAGGTCAAAGGCCCTGTGGATGGCGCGGACGGCGTCGTCGAGCAGATCCGCGTGGGTGACCACGGAGATCCGGATCTCCGAGGTGGAGATCATGTTGATGTTGATGCCGGCCTCGGAGAGGGCCGCGAAGAAGCGGGCGGACACACCCGGGTGCGAGCGCATGCCGGCGCCGATCAGCGAAAGCTTGCCGATCTTCTCGTTATATTCGATGCTCTCAAAGCCGATCCGGTCCTGCGCGGCGTGCAGGGCGGCCAGGGCCTCGGCGCCTTCGACGATCGGGAGGGTGAAGGAGATATCGGTCCGGCCCGTGCCGTGGGTGGACACGTTCTGGACGATCATGTCGATGTTCGAGTGGGCGTCCGCGATGACCTGGAAGATCGCCGCTGCCTTGCCGGGGATGTCAGGTACGCCGACAACCGTGACCTTGGCTTCGGACCGATCGTGTGCCACACCGGAGATGATTGGCTGCTCCAAGGCAACTCCCTCTTGAGTCGTGATCTTGTCGTCGGCGCCGGGCAGAACCCAGGTGCCTTCGTTCTGGCTGAATGAGGAACGGACGTGCAGTGGCACCCCAAAGCGGCGGGCGTATTCAACACAGCGCAGGTGCAGAATCTTAGCGCCGGACGCGGCCAGTTCCAGCATTTCCTCGCTGGAGATGCGGTCGATCTTCCGGGCAGACGCGACCACGCGCGGATCGGCCGTGTACACGCCGTCGACGTCGGTGAAGATCTCGCAGACATCGGCGTCGAGCGCCGCGGCGAGGGCCACCGCCGTCGTGTCCGACCCGCCGCGCCCGAGCGTCGTGATCTCGTTCGTCGTGTGGCTCATGCCCTGGAACCCGGCCACGATCGCGATGTGCCCCTTGTCCAGGGCGGTGCGGATGCGGTGCGGGTCGACGTCGATGATCCGGGCCTTGCCGTGGATGCCGTCGGTGATCATGCCGGCCTGGGACCCGGTGAAAGACTGGGCCGAGGCGCCGAACTTGTTGATGGCCATGGCCAGCAGCGCCATGGAGATTCGTTCGCCGGCGGAGAGGAGCATGTCCATTTCGCGGGCGGGCGCGGAATCGGTGACCTGGCCGGCGAGGTCAAGGAGCTCATCGGTGGTGTCGCCCATGGCGGAAACCACCACGACGACCTCGTCGCCGGCGTTTTGGGCATCCACGACCCGCCGGGCGACGCGCTTGATGCCTTCTGCGTCAGCCACCGAGGAACCGCCAAATTTCTTCACGACAAGGTGCTTGGTGGCGGCGGCCGAGACGGGCAACGTCTGCGATCCGGGCTGGACTTCGGTAGTGGGCAAACTCATTCGCGCACCCTCACTGGATCATCGGGGTTCTGGGCCAGGCAACCAAACGGCGCGACGGCGTAACTTCTCACCCCAGTTTATCGCCGTGCCGCCCGCGCCGTTGAATTGTGACCGAATGGCAGACACTCCGGGTTTTGTCTCCACCGGACATGCCCAGTGCTGCGGGCAAGGAGTGGACATGCTCASTGCTGCCGCGGGACATGCTCATTCTTGGCGGGCWGGAGTGGGCRTGAGGGCATTGTGTCCATTCCCGGGCAGGGGCGCTGGACATGTCCGCCGGGGCAGGGTGGGGGAGCTCGGGCCAGGAGTGGACATGCTCAGTGCTGCCGCGGGACATGCTCATTCTTGGCGGGCAGGAGTGGGCGTGAGGGCATTGTGTCCATTGTTGGGTGCGGGCGCGGGGCATGTCCGCTGGGCGTGGGCGTGGGCGTGGGCGTGGGCGTGGGCGCGGGGCATGTCCGCTAGCCGCGGTCCAGCCGGTAGCGCCAGGACGGGAGCTGTTTTCCCGCTGTGTCCTCGGCAACGGGGAAGAAGCGGTCCTTCCGGAAGCCCAGGCCCTCGAGCAGCCTTCGGGACGGGAGATTGGGCTCGTAGACTCCCGCGAAAATGGTCTCGCTGCCGCGGGCGCCGAAAAGCCAGTCGACCAGGGCGCCGGCGGCCTCCCGGCCGAGACCGAGCCCGTGGTGCTCCGGGTGAAGAACGTAGCCCAGGCTGGCTGAGTCTGCGGGAATCCGGCCGGGCGCCGGGGGTTCCTGCGTGTTCCAGGTCCGGGCGTCGCCAACGACTTCACCGGTGGCCCGGAGCTCGATCGCCCAGCCGAAGTGAAACCACTCGGCCGTGGAGGATGCCGCCGCGGACAGTGTCTGCTCAAGCCGGGCGCTGTTCTGCGCGGGGGTGAGCGGACCATGGGACAGGTACCGCGTGGCCGCCGGATGGGCCCGGAACCGGAGCAGGGCGCCGGCGTCGTCCGCTGTCAACGGACGCAACAGCAACCGCCCGGTGAGGAGCGGCGCCGGGGTGCCGCTGCCGGTGGTTGCCACGAATCCGTCAGCTCAGCTCAGGGCGTTGCGGCGGCCCTCGAAGGCCCTGCCGAGCGTGACTTCGTCGGCGTATTCCAGGTCCCCGCCCACGGGCAGGCCGGACGCCAGCCGGGTGACGGCGATGCCAATCGACTTGAGCATCCGGGCCAGATACGTCGCCGTGGCCTCGCCCTCGAGGTTGGGGTCGGTGGCGATGATGATTTCCTGAATGGCGCCGTCGTTGAGCCGGGTCAGCAGCTCACGGATCCGGAGCTGTTCCGGACCGATCCCGGCGATCGGATTAATCGCGCCGCCCAGGACGTGGTACCTGCCGCGGAAGGACCGCGTGCGCTCCACCGCCAGGACGTCCTTGGATTCTTCGACGACGCAGATCACCGTGGGGTCCCGGCGCGGGTCGCGGCAGATGTTGCACAGTTCCTGCTCGGTCACGTTCCCGCAAACCGTGCAGAACTTGACCCGTTCCTTCACTGTGGTGATGGCATCGACAAGCCGCTTCATGTCCTGGGGATCAGCCTCGAGGATGTGGAAGGCCAGCCGCTGGGCGGACTTCGGCCCCACTCCGGGAAGGCGTCCGAGCTCGTCGATCAGCTCTTGAACTGCGCCTTCGTACACAATGTCCTCGTTCGTTTGGAGTGGGGCCGGGGCCAGCCGGCAGGGGGTCTGCTAGAAGCGGGGCGGCAGGGGGCTTCCATCCAGGGAGCGCTCCTCCACCAGTTTCCCGCCCAGAATACGCTCGACGGCGGCCCGGCCGAAGACGCCCGATTCCTCGATCGTTTCGTCGTCGGCGCTGGGGATGTCCTGTACGTAGACGGTGGTCGCGGCGGCAGCTCGGGTGGGGGCCTTCGCCCGCCCGGCCTCGGCCTCGGGACTGTTCGACAGCCGCTGGTACAGGCTTTGCCGGCCTGCCGGGGCGGCGGCCTCGGGAACGGCAGTGACCGCAACAGCCTCCGCGACGGCAGCTACGGCAGCGGCGGCCACACGCGGCGCAACAGACTCCGCAACCGCCGGCGCCGGAGCCACTTCGGCCCGGGCCGGGTGGTCCGAGGTCAGCCCGGACGGCGCGGACACGACACCCGCGTACTCCGGGATCTGTGCCGCCGCCGGCTCGTAGTGCACAGGCTTCGGCTCGGGCTCGGGCGCAGCGGGCTCGACATCCGGGCTCGTGTACCGGCCGAGGTTCGAATCTGTGCCGACCGTCCAGACGCCGGGTGACTGCTCGACGGCGCGGGCCCACGCGTCATCCGCCGCGTCCGGTTCTGCGCCCGGTGTCCGGGCCGGGGAGCCGGCGGTTTTGGATGCCTGCGCGGCAGGGGACTTGCGGGCCGGAGCGGTAGCGGCAGCCGCGGGCTCGGGGCGGCGCGGCGTGGCTACGGGCGAGGGGTCCCAATCCATTGGTGGTTCCTCGTCCAGCGGAGGGGCGTCCTCGTCCCGGGGCGGTCCCCAGTCGTCATCGGCGTCGGCGTAGGACCCGGAAGGCTCCGAAGGGCCGTCCGATTCGGCTGCCGGCTCGGCTGCGCGGACCGGCGCCTGGGCTGCGGGGGCCGGAGTGGGTTGCGTCGAAGGCATTGAGGCGGCGGGAACGTGCGCCGGGGCCACCCGCGAGGTGACGGCTTCAGCGGCATCGTTGGCCGGAGATGGGGCCTGCTGGGGAGCCGGGCTCAGGCCCCAAGCGACGTCGGCCGATGTCGCCTGGCTTGCGGACGATGCCGGGGTCTCCGGGCTAGCCGGCGGCGCTTTTGGGTTTGGCTCAGAGCTCGCTGGGCTGTTGCTGCTGCCGGCCACGGCCCGGATCTGGCAATCGATGCCGATGGTCTTGTGGATCGCCTGCCGGAGGTTCTCGGCGTGGTCGGCCCGGCCGAAGGCGCCCGCCAGCCCGGCGGTGGTGAACGCGAGGGTCAGGACGTGGTCTTCGAAATGGCCCACCTGGGCGTTGGGTTCCACCAGCGCCCAGGTGCTGCGTTTGATCTTGGTGAGCGTTTGCAGGATCTCGGGCCAGGCGCGGCGCAAAACCTCCACGTCGGCTCCGGGTCCGGCGGCGGAGCCGGGAGCTGGGCTGGGAACAGCGGCAGGCGCCCGGCCGGGCTCGGCCGGCTCGGGACGCGCGGGGACGGAGGGTGCTGGGGTGGATGCCGCCGGGGCGGACGGTGCAGGGGCGGATGGGGCAACCGTTGGGGCAGTCGCCGACGCGGGCAGGGACGGAGGCGCGGCGGCGGGACCTGCGGCAGGGGCGGGCCGGCTGGCCGCCGCGGGTTCGTCCACAGGCCAGTCGCCGGTGCTGACCCGTGGTGCCGTCAGCGGTTCTCGGACGGGCTCGTCCTGCCGGGCGGGCGCGGAGACTGTGGCCGGCGGCTGCTCGTCCTGACGCGGGCCGGAGGGGGTGGTGGTCGTGGCAGTCGGCGCGGCGTGCGAAGGTGCGGCGGGCACGTGCGCTGCCGGCAACTGTGGCGCGGCTGCCTGCTCCGTGCGTGCAGGCGGAACGGTGGCAGGTGCGGGGGCGCTGGCGAGGGGAGCTCCGACGTCGTTCCCGGCGTAGTTCAACCGCCGCTCGACGCGGTCGATCCGGGCCGCAATGCCACGCTCGGTCTGCTCGGAGCTGGGCAGCAGGATACGGGCGCACAGCAGTTCCAGATGCAGGCGCGGAGAGGTGGCCCCGGTCATGTCCGTGAGCGCGGTATTGGTCACGTCAGCGGCGCGGGAGAGCTCGGCCGCCCCGAGGTTGTGCGCCTGGTTCTGCAGGCGGGCGATCTGGTCCGCCGGCATGCCGCGGAGGATGGACTGGGCGCTTTCGGGCATGGCCTGGACGATGATGAGGTCGCGGAAGCGTTCGAGCAGGTCCTCGACGAAACGCCGGGGATCGTGCCCGGTCTGGATGACGCGGTCCACAGCGCGGAACACCGTGGCGGCATCCGACGCCGCGACGGCTTCGACGACGTCATCGAGCAGGGAGGCGTGCGTGTAGCCCAGGAGGGCGACCGCGAGTTCGTAGTCCAGTCCGTTTGGTCCGGCGCCGGCCATGAGCTGGTCGAGCACGGAGAGGGAGTCGCGGACCGAACCGCCGCCCGCGCGGATGACGAGCGAGAGCACCCCGGGCGCCACGGGGACGTTCTCCTGGGTGCAGAGCAGCTCCAGATACGCCATGAGAGGCTCCGGCGGCACCAAGCGGAAAGGGTAGTGGTGCGTGCGGGAACGGATGGTGCCGATGACCTTGTCCGGCTCCGTGGTGGCGAAGATGAACTTGATGTGTTCCGGCGGTTCTTCGACGATCTTGAGCAGGGCGTTGAACCCGGCCGACGTGACCATGTGGGCTTCGTCGATGATGAAGATCTTGTAGCGGTCCCGGACGGGGGCGTAGGTGGCCCGTTCCCGGAGGTCGCGGGCGTCGTCCACACCGCCGTGGCTGGCGGCGTCGATCTCGATGACGTCCAGGGAGCCGGAGCCGCCGCGGGCGAGTTCCACGCAGCTGGGGCACTTGCCGCAGGGAGTGTCCGTGGGGCCCTCGGCGCAGTTCAGGCAGCGGGCCAGGATGCGGGCGGAGGTGGTTTTGCCACAGCCGCGGGGGCCCGAAAAGAGATAGGCGTGGTTGACGCGGTTCTTGCGCAGGGCCGTCATGAGAGGCTCGGTGACGTGCTCCTGCCCGATAACGTCCGCGAACGAATCGGGGCGGTATCGACGGTAGAGGGCGGTAGTAACAGTCACAGATAAACCCTACCAATCGGCACAGACATAAAAGACCCCTCATGCACCCGCCAGAGCCCGTTTACCCTTGCTACCTTCCGGTCCTGGGGGAGTTCAACAGGATGACGCCACATGAGGGGCCGTCAGCAAGTTTACCTGACGATTGGGTGTGCCCCGAATTGGCCCGGTTTGGCCCTTGATCCTCGATGGGGCATGCCCATTTTTCGCGGCAGGGGCGGGCTGCAGGAGCGGGGGCGGTGGGACTGTGTCCAGCGGTCGGGCGGGCGCAGTGGGCATGTCCAAGTGGCGGGAGTGGGCAGCGTGGGGCATGCCCATTCTTGGCGGGAAGGAGGGGGCTATTTGGGGCTATGTCCAGCCCTCGGGCGGGCTGTGGGGCATGTCCAGTCGCGGGAGTGGGCAGTGTGGGGCATGCCCATTCTTGGCGGGAAGGAGTGGGCTATTTGGGGCTATGTCCAGCCCTCGGGCGGGCCTTGGGGCATGTCCCGCGGAGGAGCCGCAGGCCGGGGCGGGGAGGCTCAATTGGGCGAAGCCGGAAAGTTCAGGTATTCTAGTATCTGCTTTTGATTCAGAAGCAACTGGAGAATTCGCCTAGCGGCCTATGGCGCACGCCTGGAACGCGTGTTGGGTTAACGCCCTCGGGGGTTCAAATCCCCCATTCTCCGCGGTTGGCCCCGGTCCTCGGACCGGGGCCTTTTTGCGTCTACGGGCCTTTCGCGTCTCGGGCATTTCTATCCTCGTGAGCTTCTCGTGAGCTTCTCGTGAGGTTCTGGCCAAGGCTGCGTCCTCCGGCAGTACCGCCACCGATTCATCCGCCAAGTCGGCTCGGAGGCCCAGCCGCCCCGTGCCCAGCCCCCTGTGCCCCAGCCCCCCGTGCCCCAGCCGCCCGTGCCCCAGCCGCACTGCGCCCCCGGCCCGCCCCGAACCAGCAAGCCGCCGGCGCCGCCCGCCGGCCCAGACTCAGGCCCGGTATCCCAGCCGGCGCAGCCGGGCCCGGGCAGCTTGCTCGCTCGGGCCCATCCGGCCGAGAGCCACATGCACCACGCCGAGCGTGACCCGGGTGGCCAGGGTTACCGGCAGCGGTATCGGGCCCAGCCGCGCGGTCCGCAGGCCCAGGAGCTCGCGGTACTTAGGTTCAAGACTGACGACTGCGGCCGCGAACAGCACCCGGTAGCCAGGCCTGAGCGCGGGGTGCAGGGGCGGGTCGCGAATGAACGCCACCGTTTCGGTGACCCGTTCGTCACAGCGGAGCTCGCCGGCGTCGTACCAGCGGTCCAGCTGCTGCCGCATTTCCGCTTCGCTCAGCGGCGGTGCCTCGACGCCCATCAGCCGGCCGGCCTGGGCCCACTCACGGACGTAGGCATCAGGTCCGCCAGGAATTGGCCGCCCCCACAGCTTGTGGGCAGAGAGGAAAGCGTCTGTAAAGGCAATGTGAACCCACCGGAGCAGCTCGGGATCGTTGGCCGCGTAACTGCGCCTGATGCCGTGGCCATCCACAAATTCTCCCCGCACCGTCCGGTGCAGCCGAAGAACCCAGTCCGACGCCGCCTTCGCCGTATCCGTGGAGCCATACGTCACGGTGAAGATCCAGCGGATCGTGCCAGCCAGCCGGCCCAGCGGGTCTTCGCGGAAACGGGAGTGATCGTGGACTCCGGCCAACGCGCCGGGATGGAGCGCCTGCATCAGCAGTGCCCGGATGCCCGCCACGATGGTTGGCATGTCCCCGTGCACGGCCCAGACGGCCGAGCCGGGCAAGTGGTAACCGGCGTCGTCCCCCTCGGCCAGGCCCGGCACCCACTCGGGCACCGAATCGCGCGTCCCCGTGAACGTCTGTTTGAGTTCCGCCTGCCATTCCCTGAGGACATTTCGCATCCTTCATTCTTACCCGTCCCGGCGGCGTGCGGCACCTGCAATTGTGCGGAGAACTACTGGGGCGCCGCTGGCAAGCTACTGGGGACATCCGCGGATCTCCGATTGGTCCCGCAAAAGGAACACGCTGACGGTTCACAGACCCGGCCGTCTGTGGTCACATAGGGAGGTAAGTCCGTGAAGATTGGGGTCTGGCGGACATATTGCGGGAGTCATTTCGTGGGAAAACACTGGGGAAACTCATCGAGTGAGCAGTCAGCGAGGGCACGGACCATTGCCGTGCGCTGCGTGTCCGGAGGCCTGTGCCTGTCCCTGGCCGTGCTGGCATTCGGCGGCTTTCAGGGACTGAGCGCCTTTGCGACCTACGGCGCGCCCACCGCCGTCCCGACGGCGGCCATGCCTGCCTCCGGCGACGTGGGACCGGAGGCCCTGGACCCGCTGGCCCACTCCGCCGCGACCGCGCCAGCAGGGACTCCCGGCGCCGGCGCTGTCACCGCCGATGCCCAGGCGCTCGTGGCCTTTAGCCGGAGCACGGTGGACACGGCCACCCGGGCAGGGGTGCGGGGCGAGCTCAATGTGGCCTCGGCGTCGCTGCACCGGCCCGCGGTGGGTTTCCTCATGGCCCCCCTTGAATCACTGGTGCCTTCGTCCCCGTTCGGGCTGCGCACCAGCCCCCTGACGGGATTCGCGGGCGAATTCCACTGGGGCCAGGACTTCGCGGCCCCCTGCGGCACCCGGGTCTACTCCGCCGACGCCGGTGTGGTGCGGGCCGTCGGGTGGCACCCGTGGGGCGGCGGAAACCGGGTGGAAATCGACCACGGCAACGGTCTCATCACCACGTACAACCATCTGGAGGCGATCGCGGTCAAGAAGGGCGACTCCGTGCGGGTGGGGGAAATTATTGCCCGGGTAGGTACCACCGGATCCTCTACCGGCTGCCATCTTCACTTCGAAACCATCCTCAATGGCTCCCACACTGATCCGCGCGATTGGACATTTCTCCCCATCAAGCAGGTGGATCAACTCGGCCCGATCGACATGACCAGTTACGCACCCGACGCCGGTAAGGCAACCAACGCGGGGATTGGCTGGGCGATTCCTGTCCGGGAGGACCTGACCCATGTGGTGGGCGACGGCGTTCAGGAGCAGCCTGCCGCGGTGGCCGCCAAGCCGTCGGGGAGTGCCTCGCCTGCGGCTACTGAAGCCGCCGCCGACAAACCGTCCCCAACGCCTTCTGCCACCTCTAAGCCGACACCCACGGGCACTGCTTCCGCGACCCCGACGCCCACCGGCACTGCCACCCCTAAGCCGACACCCACCGGCACCGCTTCCGCGACCCCGACGCCGACCGGCACTGCCACGACGACCGCGCCTGCCGCGCCCACCCCAACCCCGTCGGCAACTGCGACCCCGACGCCGTCGGCGACCGCCACCCCGACGCCGTCGGCGACCGCCACCCCGACGCCGGCGCCAACCCAGACGGGAACAGCCTCAGCCAAGCCATCAGCACCGTTATCGGTCCCGCCGCCGGTGGCACCGCCGTCCTCCGCGCCCGCGTCAGTCTCCGCAACGGCGACGGAGGCTGCCGCCAAGACGGCCACCCCGGTGCCGGCCCCGCTCACTGTGGAGCCGGACCCGGTCACCGCGCCGGCCGATACGCCGAAGCCACGGGCGGTCACGCAGTCGGCCACCACGGCAGTGAGAACAGAACCCTCCGCGACGCCCTCAGCGACGCCCAGCGGCTAGCCCCCGCCGCGCCGCGGGGCATTGTTACGGCGTCATGTCCGGGAGGCACACCCATACCCGCAGGCCCCGGTGCCGAATAATGGAGTGACCAGTTCAGATTCCCTGCTCCGGACCATCGACATCGCAAGGACGCGCCCCATGACAGCTCTGCACTCCATTCCCCTGACCCTCATCGACGGGACCGAGACCGATTTTGGCCGATTCAAGGGCGAGGTGGTTCTGGTGGTCAACGTGGCGTCCCAGTGCGGTTTCACGCCCCAGTACGCTGGACTCGAGGCGCTGCACAACAAGTTCCGAGGCCAGGGCTTCCAGATCCTCGGCGTCCCCTGCAACCAGTTCGCCGGGCAGGAGCCCGGCGGCGAGGCCGAGATCGCCGAGTTCTGCGAGCGCAATTTCGGGGTGACCTTCCCGCTGACGGTCAAGGCCAACGTCCGGGGAAAGAACCAGCACCCGCTCTACGCCGAGCTCACCAAATTCAAGACGGGAATCCTGCCCGGCCTGGTGAAGTGGAACTTCGAGAAGTTCCTCGTGAACCGCGACGGCGAGGTCATCGCCCG
This sequence comes from Arthrobacter sp. 10T425, assembly GCF_056393985.1. Taxonomy (NCBI): domain Bacteria; kingdom Bacillati; phylum Actinomycetota; class Actinomycetes; order Micrococcales; family Micrococcaceae; genus Arthrobacter; species Arthrobacter sp. 10T425. Next base: position 60,383 of record NZ_JBFTGZ010000016.1, read on the forward strand.
CTTTGCGCCCACCGTTGAGCCTGACGCGCCGGAGATCATCGAGGCTGTTCAGTCCGCCCTCGACTGACCCGACCGGCCCGGGGTCCAGAGGAACTCAGCCCTATCCCTAAGCATGCTTAGCGCCTAGACTGGCCGGACCCTCCAACATTCCGGGCTTCCCCGCGGCGCAAGCAACTCTGGCAGCCGTCGGCAGTATGGCCGGGTGTTCCTGTGGAGGGCGCATCAAAGAACTTCGTGAATCACACCAGGGCGCCCACCACGGGGCCCGTGAAAGCAGGAGGAAATAGATGACAGGGAACAAAGCCGTTGCCTACAAGGGGCCTGGCAAGGTCGAACTGATCGACATTGACTACCCCACCTTCGAACTCAAGGACGGCCCGGGGGTCAACCCCGCCAACGTGGGCCGGCAGGTGCGCCACGGCGTAATCCTCAAAACCGTGGCCACGAATATTTGCGGTTCGGACCAGCACATGGTCCGGGGGCGCACCACGGCTCCCGCCGACCTGGTGCTCGGGCACGAGATCACCGGAGAAGTGGTGGAAGTGGGTCCGGATGTTGAATTCATCAAAGTGGGGGACATCTGTTCCGTCCCGTTCAATATCGCCTGCGGGCGCTGCCGGAACTGCAAGGAACGCAAGACGGGCATCTGCCTGAACGTCAACCCCGACCGCCCGGGCAGCGCCTATGGCTATGTGGACATGGGCGGCTGGGTAGGCGGCCAGGCCAACTACGTCCTGGTGCCGTATGCCGATTGGAACCTGTTGAAGTTCCCGGACAAAGACCAGGCCCTCGAAAAGATGATGGACCTGACGATGCTCTCGGACATCTTCCCGACCGGATTCCATGGTGCGGTCACCGCAGGCGTCGGCGTGGGGTCCACCGTCTACGTGGCAGGCGCAGGGCCCGTGGGCCTGGCCGCGGCGACCAGTGCCCAGCTCCTGGGTGCCGCCGTCGTGATTGTGGGTGACATGAACGCGGACCGCCTGGCACAGGCGCGCAGCTTCGGCTGCGAGACCATCGACCTGAGTAAGGGCGGCCCGGCCGAGCAGATCGAGCAACTCCTGGGCGTCCCGGAAGTCGATTGCGGCGTGGATGCCGTGGGATTTGAGGCCAAGGGGCACGGGGCCGGAGCCCACGAGGCCCCCGCCACCGTCCTGAACTCGCTGATGGAGGTAACGGCCGCCGGCGGTGCCCTGGGCATCCCCGGGCTCTACGTCACCGGGGACCCGGGCGGCGTGGACGAGGCCGCGAAGAAGGGTTCGCTCTCGCTCAGCCTCGGAACGGGCTGGGCAAAGTCACTCAGCTTCACCACGGGACAGTGTCCGGTCATGAAGTACAACCGGCAGCTGATGATGGCCATCCTGCATGACAGGGTGCATATCGCCAAGAACGTCAACGCGAAGGCGATTACCCTGGAGGACGCGCCGAAGGGCTACGCGGAATTCGACGCCGGCGCGGCGACGAAGTTCGTGCTCAACCCGAACGGCTACCTGAGCTAGCGGAAACCGTGAACCCGGCGGCACTGTCCGTCCCGCCCCGAAGCCCCGGGGTTTCGGGAGTGCCGCCGGGCGTCCCCGCCCCCCGTATATGCCGGAAAGGGCATGTGAGGGCACGCCACCTGTTAACGCTTATTTTTCCAATATGCCTGTCCCAGTTTTTACATTGTTTGCCCAATGTCTGGTTGGATAGTTCTTACTGAGAGGGACCCTGGAGGCACCGCTTCCACCCAACCAAGAAGGCAGCAATGGAGCGCATCGAGGCCGAACACCCCCGGCCACGTCATTTCCTACTTCACCTGAGCGACCCCCACCTGCTGGGGGGTCCGCAACCCTTGCACGGCGTCGTGGACAGCGAAGCCCTGCTCAGGCAACTCTTCGAGGAGGTCCACGCCTCCGGGGCCCGCCCCGAAGCCGTAATCTTCACGGGCGACCTGGCTGACCTGGGCGAACCCGAGGCGTATGCCAAGCTCCGCGCAATCGTGGATCCGGCGTGCGAGGCCCTGGGGGCCAAGGTCATCTGGGCGATGGGCAACCACGACGACCGGGCGAATTTCCGGGCCGGGCTCCTGGACCAGGCCGACAATGACGCGCCCGTGGACCACAGCTACTTCGTCAACGGGCTGCGCATCATCACCCTCGACACCTCCGTGCCCGGCTTCCACCATGGTGAATTGAGCCACGACCAGCTGGACTGGCTCGCTGCTGAACTGGCCACCCCGGCCCCGGACGGGACCATCCTTGCCCTGCACCACCCGCCGGTACCGTCCGTGCTGGACCTTGCCGTGCTCGTGGAGCTCCGGGGCCAGCCGGCGCTCGCCGGCGTCCTGCGCAACTCCGATGTCCGCGCCATCCTGGGCGGCCACCTGCACTACTCGACCACCGCAACGTTCGCGGGCATCCCTGTGTCCGTGGCTTCAGCCACCTGCTACACGCAGGATCTGAACGTCCCGGTCGGCGGCACCCGAGGCCGCGACGGCGGGCAGGCGTTCAACCTGGTCCACGTCTACGAACACACGATCGTGCACTCCGTGGTGCTGCTCGGCGACACCCCGGCGGTGGGGGAGCTGGTCTCGCCGGAGGAAGTCCAGCGCCGGCTCGCGGCCGCAGGGATCCATATCCCTGGGAAGGCCAAGCTCGAGGCCCCGTCCCGGACGTCGGCGCACCGCAGGTACACCACCCTGAACTGATTCACTCCCCGGCCGACGCGGCGCCCGTTTTGGTCACGGTCCGTTACTTCTCCCAGGGCGCCTTGATGGGGTAGTACTTCTCCAGGAAGTCCGTGACCAGTTCGGCCCGCTCTTCCGCCGGGACCTCGGGGAAGCTGCCGTCGTTGAGGCAGAAGAAGTCCATGTTCCGCTTGGCCAGGAGCTTGGGCAGGTAGTTCAGGCCGGCCCGCGCCGTGGTGTCCACATACCTCACCTTGGCAGCTGTCTGGGTCACGGCCCGGCCCGTGAGCAGCGCGTAGTAGTGGTAGAACGAGTTGGTCACGGAGATGTTGTCCGCTGCCCGGAAGGTACTCGCGGCGGTCTTGGCAAACTCGGCCGGGAACTCCTGCTCCATCTGCTCGACCACGCTGCGCCGCAACGGGGCCGCCGTGTGCTCCAGGTGCCGGGTGGTGATGCGGCCGAAGCGGTTCCAGAGCAGCTTGCGGTTCACGCGGGCGGCGTTCTCAAAGCCGCTGCGTTCGGCGTCGTTGTCGCCCAGGCCGATCCGGGTCTCGGCCTCGATGAACTTCGTGATGCCGCCCGGGGTGAAGAACATGTCCGGGCCCACGGCGCGGCCGAAGAACATGTCGTCGTTCGAATACAGGAAGTGCTCGGAGAGCCCCTCGATGTGGTGCAGCTGACACTCCACGGCCTGCGAATTGTGCGTGGGCAGAACCGACGTGTCGGCGAAAAACTCTTCGCTCCGGACGATCGTCACACTCGGGTGGTCGGCCAGCCATGACGGCGCGGGGGAGTCCGTGGCGATGAAGATCCGGCGGATCCACGGCGCAAACATGTACACCGAGCGCAGGGCGTACTTGAGCTCATCGATCTGGCGGAAGCGGGCCTCGTGGTCATCGCCCTCGCCCACCACCACGCCGGCCATGCGGGCGCGGCGGGCCGCGATGTACTCGGGGGAGCTGCCGTCAACCCATGAGAAGACCAGGTCGACGTCGAAGCTGATGTCGCTGGCGTGGTCCGCGAACATGTTCTCGATGGTGGGCCACGTGTGGCCGTAGCGTTCCACCGTGCCGCGCACTGCATCCTGGGCCAGCATGGTGCGGCGCGTCAGGGAGTTCTCGATCGGCAGGATCAGCTGATCGCCTTCGAAGCTCCACAGCTCCAGCTGGACGCCGGCGGAAGCCCCGAATTCAAAACCGCCTTCGGGTTCGACCCTGGGCCGGTAAAGCCGGAAGATCCGGGCCTGGCGGTTCGGCGACAGCTCGCCGTCGGCCACCAGCACGGACGACTTCTTCTTTGCATCCACGCTCATGGAATACATCGGCTCGTCGCGGCACGCCTCCACGAGGGCGTCGCGAAGTTCCTTGCGGTCTTTCCAGTCGACGGCGACCACAGGGCGGTGGTTGTTGCCGCGGACCAGCAGGTAGCCGATACCGGCGCCGGCCAGGACGGAACGCAGGAACATCAGGTCCTCGACCATGGCCTGGTACGGCGTGCGGTTTTCGTTGATCAGCGCATAGCGGCCGCGGTGGCGGACAACATCGGAGCGGGTCCGGAATCTGGCGACTGCGGCCGCCGACGTGACCTCGGCGTGGGCGTCCACAGATGCCTGGCTGCCATAGTAAATCTCGTCTTGGATCGCTGCTTCGGTAATGTCTGAGCTCCCGCTTCTTTGAGTGCGTTGGTGTCTACTTGCATGATAACGCGGGCCTCAAAATTGCCGCGGAAAACCGGCCGCCGCGCGGCGTGCGTGACGACGAAATGTGACGGACCGTAACGGTGAAGCGTAACGGCGGAGCAGGGCCTCAGCCGGTGACGACGGCCAGCCAGTGGTGCAGGAAGGCGGCACCGGCGTCGTCGTGGATCACGTCTTCGCCGAGCCCCAGATCGGCGGCGGTGAGGACATCGTAGGGTTTGACCGGGATGCCGTCCGCGGGCCGGACGTCGACGTGCTTCACGGCGTGGTCGTTGTGGTGCAGCCAGTCGGCCATGGCGTAGTCCGTGCGGGAATCGCCCACCGTGCGCCAGGCCTGCGGCGTGATCCCCTGCGCGGCCAGGAACTCCACGGCCCGGCTCGCGCCCAGGTCCTTGCCCAGCCGGACCGATTCGATATCGGTGGAGATGATGGTCGGATCGACGCGGAAGTCGACCTGGTCATCCGAATCGGGGACGTGGTGGTCCAGCCGCACCACGCCGAGCCCGTGCCGGGCCATGAGGCCCATGGCGTCGGCGTCGAAGAGTTCCTGCTCGGCCCGGTAGTCGGGGTTGGGGACGGCAATGTGCTGCTCCACGGAGACCATGGCCCGCTTGGTTTCGTCGTAGAACATGTGGGCGGAGTAGTCCTCGGCCACCAGACGGCGGACGTCATCGCCGAAGGCCTGCGGAATGGCGAGCTCGTGGTCCACGTGGACCGGGCCGGGGCCTTCCGCGGTGTAGCTGAACCAGACGGCGCCCTTCTCGCAAATGGCGTGGATGAGGGTGCCTGCGGGCATCCCGGCGGCGATCATCGGTTCCATGACCTGCTCGCGGATGAACGCGTCCGACCGGCCGGTGTTGAAGATGACCGGCACGCCGGCGGCGGCCAGGGCCACCAGATCGGCGATGATGCCGGGCTGCACCTCGCGGGTGACCGGGCTCGCGACCGGACCGTCGACGTCGAGCAGCAGCGCCAGCACGGGAGCCGACGGCGACGGAACAGGGACAGTCTCGGGTGAAGTCATACGGCCATTCTGTCAGCCGCACGGGACGTTTGGGTGAACCGCGCAGCAGATCGACGGCCCGGCGCTGGATGTGACATGCGGCAGGCGCTGGTCGTGTCAATGCGTCGTGTGACAAATGGTTACCGTTTGGCCACAACCTCACGCCGCCGGGGGACATTCGTTCCTTCGGGCGTCCAAGTTCCCTAGGCTGGCATGGTGATATTCAAAGCTGTGGGCGAGGGACGCCCGTACCCCGACCATGGTTACACCACGCCCAAGGACTGGGCGGCCCTGCCCCCGCGTCCTGTCCGGCTTGATGAGCTGGTGACCACGAAGCGCACACTGGACCTTGAAGCCCTGCTGGCCGAGGACTCCACGTTTTTCGGCGACCTCTTTCCGCACGTCGTGGAATACCGCGGCGTCCTCTACCTTGAAGACGGCCTGCACCGGGCAGTCCGCACCGCGCTGCACCAGCGCACCGCAATCCACGCGCGGGTCCTCGTGATAAATGGCTAGGAAGCCGCCAGACGTCAGAGTCCTGCACGGGCACCGCGTCATCAGTGGCTCCGAGCTGCGGGCCACGTTCGTGGAGCAGGACGATACGGCACAGAACCCCCACCGCCTGCGGCGCAGGATCCTGCACGGCGTTGTCCTCGTGATGCTTGTCGGTCTCATCGTGGCCGCGATCGTGGTGGCCCTCGCCATCATGAACGGCCAGATCAAGATCCCCGGGGCGGAGCGGAGCAAGGCGGCAGTGTCGGTGTGCCCGGCGGCCACCTACGACTACGCGCCGCCGGAGAAGGTCCACGTCAATATCTACAACTCCACGAGCCGGCCGGGCCTGGCCCGGAGCGTGGCCGACCAGCTTGCCGCCCGGAAGTTCCTGGTGGGTGCCGTCGGGAACACGACGTCGAGCTACCGCGGCGTGGCGCTGGTGGTCTCCGGTGCCGCCGGCCAGTCGGCCGCCTTCAGCGTCCAGCGCCACGTGCCCGGCTCGGACTATGTCCAGGACGGCCGCGCTGACCCGAGCGTGGACGTGATCATTACCGGCGACTTCAAGGAACTGGCCAAGCCGGAACTCGTGGACCAGACGCCGGGCCAGCTCAGCTGCCCCCGCGAGAACCGGCGCATCGTGGATGAGGCCACGCTGCCCGCCGTACCCACGGCGACGCCCGGCACGGGCTAAGGCACGGCCTGCCAGCCTTCCAGCCTTCCCGGCGCCGCGGCCTAGCGGATGGTGCGGACCGGCCGGCCGGCGTCGTCAAACCTCGCCCCGGCCCCCAGCTGGACAAACCGCACCGTCCGGGCGAGCCGTGCCTCGGCCCCGGCGTCCTGGCCCGCCCCGTCGCCCCGCGCAGCGCTTGAGGAGAGCGTGCCGTGGATGAGCTGGGCCAGCTGGGCAATGTCCGACTCGGGCAGGTACCCCTGGGCCATGCCGTCGCGCAGGATGCCCCGCAGGAGCACGCTGAGCTCACCCACGTGGTCGGCAAGTTTGGCAAACGACGACGGCGAGAGCACCGCCGCCATGGCCGGGCCCGGCGGCAGGTGGCGCCGGCTCAGGTCCTCCACCTGGGCGCGGACGTAGACGGCCAGGCGCTCCACCGGGTTCTCCAGCGCATCGAGGGATTCGCGCAGATCGAGCAGGAACCGCTCGGTTTCATCCAGAGCGTAGGCGATGAGGAGCTCTTCGATATCCGCGTAGTAGTTGTAGACGGCGGTCCGGCCGATCTGGGCATGGCGCGCGACGTCCGTCATGGTCAGGCCGGGGAGCCCGTGGGTGAAGAGGAGTTCCCCGAATGCGGTCAGGATGCGACGCTGGGTCTCGGCACGTTGGGCGGCGTTGCTCGCGGCCGAAATCCTAGGCATACGCACACTTTAGCGCGATCTGTCACCAAAGCAGCCGGGCGGCGGACTGTGACACGGCCGGGCTACGAACATCGACCGGTTCTGAGGGGCCACACCTGTATCCACCGCCTCAACTGGGGGTGTCTGATAGACACTGCCACCGCCCGTCCGGGCTGCGTAGCGTGGTGGATGTGGACAGAAAAGACGAAATCCGAGACTTCCTGATCTCGCGCCGGGCGAAGATCACCCCGGATCAGGCCGGGCTCCCCAACTATGGCGAACTGCGCCGCGTTCCGGGGCTGCGTCGGGAGGAAGTGGCACAGCTGGCCGGGGTAAGCACGGACTATTACACGCGGCTGGAACGCGGCAGCATCCGCGGCGTCTCGGACTCGGTCCTCGACGCTGTGGCCTCCGCCCTTCAGCTGGATGAGGCAGAGCGGACACATCTGATGGACTTGGCCAGGACGGCCAACACGCCGTCCTCCCGGAGGCCGGCGCGCCGGCCACCGCAGCAGAGGGTCCGTCCCGGAGTATTGCGTTTGCTGGACGGGATGACCGGAGCGGTCGCCCTGGTGCAGAACGGACGCTCGGACGTGCTGGCCGCCAACTCCTTGGGGCGCGCGCTGTACGGGCCGGTGTTCGAGTCCACAGCAGCCGCTGGTCCGGAGGCTCCGGGCCAGCTGCCGAACCAGGCCCGGTACCTCTTCCTCGATCCGGGGGCAGGGGACTTCTACCCCGATTGGTCCGCAATCGCTGCCACCACGGTGGCGATGCTCCGATCGGAAGCGGGACGGAATCCCCATGACCGCGCATTGAACGAACTGGTCGGCGAGCTGACCACACGCAGCGGGCACTTCGCCGCCTTGTGGGCCGGCCATGACGTAAGGATCCACACCACGGGAACCAAGCGCTTCCACCATCCGGTCGCCGGCGACGTGTCGCTGCAGTTCGAGACGCTCGACCTTCCCGGCGATGAGGGACAAACCCTGTACACCTTCACTGCAGAGCCGGGGTCCGCATCCGAAAACGCGCTGGCGTTCCTTGCCAGCTGGGCGGCATCGCCCCCGGCGAAAACCGCAACCAGCGACCCTTCCATCCCGGATCTGCGCTCCCACGCGCGGCCCGGAACACCCAACCCAGGAAAGACAGAACATGACTGAGCACAACGACGCCAAGACCGGACAGAAAGTCTGGTTCATCACCGGGGCAGGCCGCGGTATGGGCATTGACATCGCCAAGGCCGCCCTGGCCGCCGGCCACGCAGTCGTCGCCACCGGCCGAAACCCCGACAAGGTCGCCCAGGCCGTCGGCGAGAACGAGAACCTGCTGGCCGTAAAACTCGACGTCACCAACCCCGCCGACGCCACCGCCGCCATCGCCGCCGCCGTGGACCGGTTCGGCCGGATCGACGTGCTCGTAAACAATGCCGGCAACTTCTACGCCGGGTTCTTCGAGGAAATCACCCCGGAGGACTTCCGGGCCCAAATCGAAACCACCATGTTCGGACCCATAAACGTCACCCGCGCGGCCCTGCCCGTCCTGCGGGCCCAGCGCTCGGGCCTGCTGGTCACGATCTCCTCCACCGCCGGCATCGCCGGCGGGGAGTTCCTTTCTGCTTACGCCGCCTCGAAGTTCGGTGTGGAGGGCTGGGCCGAATCCCTGGCCCCCGAAGTCGCGCCGTTCGGAATCCGCACCATGATCGTTGAGCCGGGATTCTTCCGCACCGAGCTCCTCACCCCGGAATCCACCAGCTACGCGGCATCCACTATCGGGGACTATTCCGAGCGGGCCGAGCAGACAGTCACCGCGTGGAAAGGCATGAACGGCCTTCAGGGCGGGGACCCGGCCAAGCTCGCCGTCGCCCTCATTCAACTGGCGGAGCTGGATGAACCGCCGCTGCGCTTCGCCGCGGGAGCGGACGCTGTTGGAGTCTTTGAGGCCCGGGCCAAGGAACTCCAGGTCCAGGCCGACGCCCACCGCGAGCTCTCCAGCAACCTGGCCCACGACGACGCCTGACACCGACGCCTGACACCGACGCCTGACACCGAGGCAAGCGGATGACGTCGGGAGCCTCCCGCCGTCGTCCACCCAGTCTCGACATACCCGCCGGACGCCAATGGCTACCGGCCGCCCAAAAACCCTCGCCACGCTGTGGGCCATGCCCACATTCCAGGCCGGGGAACCACACCCAAAGGAAATACACCATGAAGAACGCACGCCTCGGAAGCCTGGAAGTCTCCCGCATCGGACTCGGCGCCATGACCATGGCCGGCACCTACACCAGCGAGGGCGCACTGGATAACGCGGAGTCGATCCGGACGATCCACCGTGCCCTTGACCTCGGGGTCACCCACATCGACACCGCGGAGATCTACGGGCCGTTCCTGAGCGAGAAGATCGTCGGCCAAGCCGTCAAGGGACGCCGCGATCAGGTCAGGATTGCAACGAAGTTCGGCCTGGTCTCCCATTCCGGCGGCGGCCCCGGCGTGGTCGACAGCAGCGCGTCGAACGTGAAGGCAGCCGTCGAGGGCTCCCTCAAGCGCCTCGGCACCGACCACATCGACCTGTACTACCAGCACCGGATCGACCGGAACACCCCGATCGAGGAGACGGCCGGCGCGGTTGCGGACCTGATCACCGAGGGCAAGGTGCTGCACTTCGGGCTGTCCGAGGCCTCCCCGGAGACCATCCGCCGGGCACACGCCGTGCAGCCGGTCTCGGCCCTGCAGACGGAGTACTCGCTGTGGACCCGGGACGTGGAGGCGGAGATCCTGCCGCTGCTGCGCGACCTCGAAATTGGGTTCGTTCCGTATTCGCCGCTCGGACACGGGCTGCTGACCGGCCAGATCCGCTCCGTCGAGGACTTCGCCGACGACGACTGGCGCAAGACCAACCCCCGGTTCACGGGTGAGAACTTCCGCCGCAACCTGGCGATCGTCGACGAGGTGAAGGCCATCGGCGCCGAGATCGGCGCGACCCCCGCGCAGACCGCCCTCGCGTGGCTGCTGACCCGCGGGATCGACATCGCCCCGATCCCCGGCACCCGCCGGGTCTCCAGGGTCGAGGAAAACACCGCGGCCGACGGCATCGAACTCACCCGTGACCAGCTGGAGCGGCTGAACTCGCTCCGGCCCGCCGCGGGGGAACGCCACGACGAGGCCAACATGGCCTCGATCGACAGCTGACAGGAACCCGGCACCAAACAAGGGGCGCGGATGCCCGATCCGCGCCCCTGGCAGCAACTTAGGATTCGACGTCGGCCGCGGCCATTGCCTTGTTCGTGAGGACGGGCATCATCCCCAGCAGCGCGAGCGTCAGCACTCCCATGATGCCGAACATGACCTGCAGGCCCAGCCATTGGGCCAGCAGACCGCCGGCTGCTGCACCAAGCGGCATGGTGCCCCACGCCAGCAGGCGGTAGGCGCTGTTGACTCTGCCCAGCAAGCGGTTGGGAGTAATGCGCTGGCGCAGGGATACGGTGATGACGTTCCAAAGCACGATCAGCATGCCGCCCACAAAGAAGATTGGGCCAAGAACATAGGGGTTGTCGGTCAGGGCGGGCGCACCTACGAACAGCGCGGCCCCGAAGATCGTCAGCATCAGGGACGTCGACCGGCCGAGCCTGGCCTCCACCCGCTCGGACATGAACGAGCCAACGAAGGCGCCGAGAGCGGAGGTGGTCAAGAGCAGGCCGAACCCCACTTCGGACAGCCCCATCTGTGAAGCCGGGCCCACGGCAAACAGCACGAAGACCGCGAAGGCCGCGCTGGATGCGAAGTTGAACACCCCGGTCATCACCGCGAGTGTGCGCAGGATCTTCTGGTTCCAGAGGAACCGCAGCCCCTCAGCAATGTCGAATCGCAGTGTCGTCTTCTGCTCACGTTCTGTGCGAAATGCCCCCGGGACCAGGAGCAGGCCGCCGACGGCCGCAAGCCACAGGGCCGCCGGCACGGCAACGCCCGCAACCAGGCCCATGGCCACCAGCAGCCCGCCCAGCGGGGGACCAATGAACTGGTTGGTGGTGAGCTCGACGGCGTAGAGCCGGCCGTTGGCGCGCGAGAGCTGATCCCTGTGCACCAGCTGGGGCATGATCGACTGCGCGGAGGTGTCGTAGAGCGTCTCAGCCACACCCACCATCAATGCGACAACGTACAGAGCCCAAACGGAGCCCACATCCAGCAACACGACGGCGGCCAGCAGGGCCGGCAGCACCGCCCGGCTGAGGTTGGCCCACAACATGAGCTTGCGCCGGTCCAGCCGGTCGGCCAGCGCGCCGGCAGTGAGGGCGAAGAGGAGCCAGGGAAGCGTCGCTGCGACGCTCAGTCCGGCAACCAGGGTGGGTGACTGGGTGAACTGAATGGCCAGCAGCGGCAGCGCGATCTTGAAGACGCCGTCCGCGAGGTTCGAGAGTCCGGACGAGGTCCACAGCTTCCAGTAGGACGCACCCAGCGGCGCACGATGCCGTTCCTTCACCTGCGCCGCGTGACTAGTCATAGGTGGACCATTCCACAGTGATTGAAAAAATTCAAGGCGATTGAATCCAGTACATCGGATTGTAGGATTGGGACATGACGGACGCAGAGCAGTCGAGCGCGGACCAAAAAAGACCAGTCGCGAGCGCCCGGGAAATTAAGGCGTTGGCCCATCCGCTGCGCCTGAGGATCCTGCGCCTGTGCGGGCTGCACGAACTGACCAACAAACAACTCGCCGACCGGCTGGGCCAGGACCCGGGAACGGTGCTTTATCACGTGCGGCAGTTGCTCTCAACGGGGTTCCTTGAACCCGCCGGGGTCCGCACGGGCGAGAGTGGCGCGCTGGAGAAGCCGTATCGTTCCACGGGGCGGTCCTGGAAGCTGGACACCGCACTGAGTGAAGCCGGTCCCGCCGGTCCGCTGGCCCCGCTCGAGGCGTTCCGGGAAGAGCTGACGGAAGCAGGACCGGACGCGCTCGCCAGCCTCTCACGCTTCGTTCTGCACCTCTCCGAGGAAGATGCTGAGGACCTCACCACGCGCATCCACGCTGTGCTGAGCGAATACACCGACAGTGACCGGCAGCGCTTGGACCAGCCCGCCTACGGCGGCATCTTTGTCCTGCACCGGACGTCAGACTAGGTCGCCGTCCTCCCGGAACGGGATTTGGGTCTTGCGCCGCCTTGGCGGGCTCTATTCGTAGATGGTGGGGATGGCCGGCTCGCCGGGCTGCAGCCTGTCCACCACCCGGGGCAGCTCCGCCATGGAGGCCGTGTGCCGGTCCCGCGCCCGCCCCACCCCGTCCGGGCCGGTCCAGCCGGGCAGGATTTCGCCGTCTTTCATGAACTGCTGCAGGAGGGGGCGTCCGTTTCTTCCGGCGGCCGGCGGGTGGTCCACGCCGAGGACCTCGTGGGTGGCGGTGCCGCGGTCGTCGAGGCGGCGCACGACGAACTTGCGCCCGCCCATGTTGATCTTGTCCTTCGAGGTCTTCGCCACGGCAGCCAGCTCACCGGAGTCACCGGCCCGGCTCACCAGCTTGTAGACCATCCCGGCCGTTGGCGCCCCGGATCCGGTCACCAGGGACGTGCCGATGCCATAGGAATCGGCCGGGGCGGAGCGGAGCGCGGCGACGGCGAATTCGTCCAGGTCCGAGGTCACCACGATCCTGGTGTGCACGTTGCCGAGGCTGTCCAGGAGTTCCCGGACCCACCGTGCCTGGGCCACGAGGTCTCCGGAGTCCAGCCGGATGGCCCCAAGTTTGTCTCCGGCGAGGTCGACGGCGGTACGGACCGCCAGTTCGACGTCGTACGTGTCCACGAGCAGCGTGGTGCCGGACCCGAGCGAGGCAAGCTGCGCCGCGAAAGCGTCGCGCTCGGAGTCGTGGAGCAGGGTGAAGGAGTGGGCCGCGGTGCCGATGGTCCGCAGGCCGTAACGCCGCCCGGCGGCCAGGTTGGAGGTGCCGGAAAAGCCCGCGATGACAGCCGCGCGGGCCGCCGCGGCGGCCGCTTCCTCGTGGGTGCGGCGGGAGCCCATCTCAATGCAGGGCCTGCCGCCGGCGGCGCTGGTCATCCGGGATGCGGCCGAGGCGATGGCGCTGTCATGGTTCAGCACCGACAGGACGTAGGTCTCCAGGACGCAGGCCTCGGCGAACGTCGATTCGACGATCAGGACGGGGGAGTGCGGGAAGTAGGCTTCACCTTCCGGATAGCCCCAGATGTCGCCGGAGAACCGGAAGGCGGCCAGATGCTCCAGGGTGTCCTCGTGGACCACGCCGGTGGCGGCCAGGAAATCGACGTCGTCCTCGTTGAAGCGGAAGTTCGCGATGCCTTCGAGGAGCCGGCCGGTGCCGGCCACGACCCCGTACCGGCGCCCGGACGGCAGTCCCCGGGCGAAGGCCTGGAAGATGGACCGGCGGTGCGCGGCCCCGGAGTGGAGGGCCGCCTGGAACATGGTCAGCTCATAGTGGTCGGTAAACAGGGAGGTCCGGGGTCCGTCCGGTCCGGCCGAAGTGTCCATGATCCACTCTAGGCCGGGCCGCCCGCAGCCGCAGGATGCCGCCCGTGCCGGGAGTTCGCCGGAAACGCCCCGAGTCGCCGGAAACTTCCGGCGAATCCGGGAGTTTCCGGCGACTTCGACGATGCCGGGCTCAGACGGGGCAGCCGTCCGGGCCGCAGGCGCCGGATTCCGCGGGGGAATCGGTGGTGGCGTCCGCGGCCTCCGCGCCGGCGCCCACCATGACCAGCGGGTGGCTGTCCTGCCACGCCTGCTCGAGGGCGGCGGTGAAGGTTTCGGCGGGTTGGGCACCGGAGAGTCCGAACTTCCGGTCGATCACGAAGAACGGGACGCCGCTGATGCCCAGGGCGCGGGCCTCGGCGATGTCGTTGCGGACGGCGTCGGCGTAGGCCTCGGTGCTGAACAGTTCCGCCAGTTCGCCCGCGTCGAGTCCGAGGTCCAGGCCCAGGGCGGTCAGGTAGTCCTGGCTGCCGATGTCCTTGCCATGCTCGAAGTGGTCGCTGAGCAGGCGTTCCTTCGCGACGTCCTGCTGGCCGTGGGCGGCGGCGAGGTGGATCAGTCGGTGGGCCGTGAAGCTGTTGGCGACCACGACGGCGTCGAACCGGTAGTTCAGCCCCTCGCCCTTGGCCTGGGCCGCGACGTGCTCGAACATCTGCGATACCTGCGCCGGCGCCATGCCCTTGCGCGTGCTCAGGTAGTCCAGTTCGGTGCCGTCGTAGTGCTCCGGGAGCGTGGGGTCCAGCTGGTAGCTGCGCCACTGCACCTCCACGGAATCGCGGTGCGGGAAGGCCGCGAGGGCGGTTTCGAAACGGCGTTTGCCGATGTAGCACCAGGGGCAGGCGACGTCGGACCAGATCTCAATCTTCATGCCCGCAACAACCGCGCCGCCGCCGGGTCCATTCCCCGGCGGCCTGTCGGCTTCGTCACGGCCCCACGGCTAAGGGTCCTCCCGGCTGAGGGCCGGCCGGCGCCCGCGGCCTCACGGCGCGACTGGGCGCTCCATCACGAAGTCGTGCTCCACGGTGTTGCCGAGCTGGAAGGACTTGGTGCCGACCTTGCGGAAGCCGGACTTTTCGTAGAACCGGATGGCGCGGGCGTTTTGGCTGTTCACGCCGAGCCAGAGCCCGCGGGCGCCGGCTTCCGCAGCCGCGCCGATGCTGGCGTGCATCAGTTCGGCCGAGGCGCCGAGTCCGTGGTGCTCGGGATGGACGTAGCACTTGCTGAGCTCGGTGCACGGCAATTCGCTCAGGACCGCGGCTACGTCCGGATCCCGGGTAGGGCCGGCCACCAGCAGGCTGTAACCGCGGAGGTCACCGTCGGCGTCGATCACCAGCACCGTGACCTCCGGATCTGCCAGATAGGCCCGGAAATTGGCCTCGCTCAGGGTATTGGCGAGGTGGGCCGCGATGTCCTCCGGCCGGGACTCCGGCGGGCACGCGAGCGGGAAGGTGACGGCCGCGAGTGCGGCCAGCTTCCCGGCGTCGTCCGCGGTTGCTGTCCGGATCCGGTGCGTCATAGCTAAACCCTAGCCCGCGGCGGGGCCCGGGCATCAACAAGAACTGGCGTGGTTGGGGGCTACATATCAGATGGCGTAGCGGAGGATTCCGACGGCCTCCACATTTTCCGGCATGTCGGATCGGCGCACGGCGAAGACCCGGGCGCCCGAGCCGAGGGCCCGACGGGCGATTTCCTCGACCACGTCCTGTCCGGTGTCACCGTCAAGGGTGAGCGCGCCGTCGTCTCCGACAGCACCTTTGACACTGGCATCCATGTCCACGGCGAGCGTCGCAATGGCGCCGAAGGCGGCGGCCCGCGCCAAGTCGCTGAGGTCGGCGGTGCCGCGGCCGCTGGGGCGACGCTCTTCAAACGTCGTTTGCAGGGCAACAAGGTCGGCCGCATAGATCCGGTCAAGTACGCCACGCGCCGCTTCCGCCAATTGGGCCGGGGTCAGTTCATCGGGGTTCCCCTCGATGCCCTCGGACGCGAGGTGGGCGTATCCTGCGAGGTTGCGGTAGATGCTCGCGAGCGGCTCCGTCGCAGCGATCACCAGCGGCAGGGACTGCCCGTTCAACAATGGACGAAGCACGTGGTCGACGGAACGGGCGTACTGGGCTAGCCGTACCTTTCGTCCCTCGTCGCCATGCAGCCGCCCGAAGTGGGAGCGGCCGCCGATCGATTCGAGCCCGACGGCACTGGCTGCACCCTGTGGCATGCCCGGTACTGTGACCTCTTCGGCCGGTCGGTCCGCCGTGACCTCGATGAGCCGTGCCCCGTTCTGGGAGATGGCGAGCACGAGCGCCGCGTTGGGGAAGGTGAGGGCACGGAGGAGCGGTGTGATGGCGAAACGATCGGCCACGCTTACGTGGTCTTCGAGATCGTTGGGCAAACGGAACTCGAGAATCGAAGTCGGCGTCACGAAGATGGCCAGGCTCCGCCCCATCTCAAACCAGAATTCCGGGGATCCCAGCAGCTCGTCGAGAAACGTTTCTATCGCGACGACCGCGTCGTTGCTTCCCGCTTCGCGGCGCTGTGCGACGGCGGAACTGAACAAGGACCGGGCTCTGGACTGATTGTCCTCCGAATGGGCAGGGACGCTGCTCGTCGAAAGATACACGGTGACGCTGTGTGGATCGCGCGCTGCGGCCAGCCGTTCCACGTCGTCCCGGGTCGGCATGTCGATGTGCATGGGGGTGCTCCTTTTTGCTATCTCTCGGCTGGGTCGCACGAGGAGGGGGAATGTTCCTGCACCTGCTCGATGCGCAAAGCCGCACCGAGGGGGAAGCAATACCGGATCAGCTCAGCATCGGACCGCTCGGAGTCCCATGTCAACAGTCGGCGGAACTTGCACTCGGGAGGTGTTCGGCGCCTCAAGGAGCACGTCCACGTTGGGGAACGCCAGCTCGCGCTCACCTGTGACGGGCGCGATCCAGACCTCGCAGCGCTGGCCGGGCTGAAGTTCCCGCGGTGCGATGGTGTTTTCCGGGATTTCCGGCACTCGAGGCTCCCGACGATGACAGCTGTGGACTGATAAGTTCCGCTACGGAATCGGACCAGGGCCACGGAATCGGTCCGGCGCAGCGCGGATCCGCGGTGCGCCGGACCGGTTTCGCCGCGTCTGTCCGGAAACGTAGCGGATCCGGACCCTGCGGCGCCCCGCTACTGCTTGAAGGCGGCGTCGAAGGAGGTGTTCGAGGCCGGGAAGTCGAACTTCTTCAGCGCGGCGAGGGCCTCCGGGGCGCCGTGGAGCCGGTCCATGCCCGCGTCTTCCCATTCGATCGAGATGGGGCCGTCGTAGCCGATCGCGGCCAGGGCGCGGAAGGACGATTCCCAGGGCACGTCGCCGCGGCCGGCGGAGACGAAGTCCCAGCCACGGCGCGGGTCGCCCCAGGGCAGGTGCGAGCCCAGCACGGTGTTGCGGCCGGTGGGGCGCAGCTTCGTGTCCTTGCAGTCCACGTGGTAGATCCGGTCCTTGAAGTCCCAGATGAAGGAGACGGGGTCGATGCCCTGCCACATGAAGTGGGAGGGGTCCCAGTTCAGGCCGAAGGCCTCGCGGTGCCCGATCGCCTCGAGGGTCCGGACGGTGGTCCAGTAGTCGTAGGCGATCTCGGAGGGGTGGACCTCGTGCGCGAAGCGGACACCGTTTTCGTCGAAGACGTCCAGGATGGGGTTCCAGCGGTCGGCGAAGTCCTGGTAGCCGGCCTCGATGACCTTTTCCGGCACGGGCGGGAACATCGCGACGTACTGCCAGATGGAGGATCCGGTGAACCCGACCACGGTGTCGACGCCGAGGGCTTTGGCGAGCCGGGCGGTGTGTTTCATTTCCTCTGCGGCGCGTTGGCGGACGCCTTCGGGGTCGCCGTCGCCCCAGACCCTGGCCCCGACGATCGCCTCGTGCCGGAAGTCGATCGGGTCATCGCACACCGCCTGGCCCTTGAGGTGGTTGGAGATGGCCCAGACCTTGAGGTTGTACTTCTCCAGCACGGCCAGCTTGGATTCGACGTAGCCGGGTTCGTCCCAGCGCCAGGCGTCCAGGTGGTCGCCGGACACGGCGATTTCCAGGCCGTCGTAGCCCCAGCCGGAGGCCAGGCGGGCGACTTCCTCGAAGGGCAGGTCGGCCCACTGGCCGGTGAACAGGGTGTACGGGCGGGGCATGTCAGGTTCCTTCGGTAATCGTTTGGGTGGTCCGTGCGGACGGGGTGAGCTGGATGAGTGAACTTTTGGCCGCGGTGCTTTCCTCCACGGCGGCGAGGATCCGCTGGACGCTCAGGCCGTCCTCGAACGACGGCGACGGCTGGGTTCCGTTGCCCACCGCGGTGAGGAAGTCGCGGATCTCGTGCGTGAACGTGTGTTCCCAGCCGATCACGTGGCCCTGCGGCCACCATGCTTCAAGGTACGGGTGCTCGGGTTCGTTGACGAGGATCCGGCGGAAGCCCTGTTCGCGGACCGGCACTGTGGCGTCCAGGAAGCCGAGCTCGTTCAGGTCCTCCAGATCGAAGAGCAGGGCTCCCTTGTCGCCATAGATCTCCAGCGTGAGCGAGTTCTTCCGCCCGGCGGCCACCCGGGAGACCTCCACCGAGGCGATGGCCCCGGAGGCGAGGGTCAGCGTGGCCCAGGCGGCGTCGTCGACCGTCACCTCCTCCAGCCCGGCAGCGCCCGGGCGTCGCGGCGTGAAAGTGTGCAGCCGGCCGGAGACCTCGGTGACCGGCTCGCCCAGGAGGAACAGCACCTGGTCGATCGCGTGGCTGGCAATGTCGCCCAGCGCCCCGGACCCGGCTGTGTCCTTGTTCAGCCGCCACGTCATGGGCGCATCCGGGTCCACGAGCCAGTCCTGCAGGTAGGCGGCGCGGACATGCCGGACGGCGCCGAGCCGGCCCCCCGCGATCAGCTCCCGGGCCAGCGCCAGGGCCGGGACCCGGCGGTAGTTGAAGCCGATCATGGACTGCACGCCTTCCTCCCGCGCGGTCCGGGCCGCCTCCGCCATGGCCTCGGCCTCGGCGAGGGTGTTGGCCAGTGGCTTCTCGACCAGGACGCGCCGTTCGAACGCCGGGACGTCGAAGTAGCTGGCAACATTCCGCCAGGCGTTCGAGTGGGCCTTGCCCATGAACGCGTACCCGATCATGGCCACACCCAAACGTGAACCGGCGGCGGGGCCGGGGGTGGTTTCGTGGGAATTCATTGCTGGTCCCTAGAGTGTGGAAGCGGTGGGGTCCCAGTCCTCGGGGACGGCTGCGGAGGTGGGCGCGGAGCTTTCCACATCGATGAACGTGCCCGAATCGACCGACTCGGAGATCGAGACCATGGTGTCCAGGACGTGGTAGGCGAGGTTGCCGGTGGCGCGGTGCGGAACGCCGGCGCGGATGGAGCGTGCCATGTCCAGCACGCCCATGCCGCGGCCCTGGCTGGGGCCGGTGGCCGGAATAGCGGTCCATTCCTCGTCGCCGGCGCGCCAGAGCCTGATGTCGCCGTCGAAGTAGTTTGGATCGGGCAGCGAGATGGTGGCCTCGGTCCCGGTGATCTCCACGAAGCCCATCCGCAGCCGCGGGGACTCGAAGCTGAACACGCTGTGGGAGGACGCGCCGGACTCGAACTGGGCCATGGCGGAGACGTGGGTGGGGACCTCGACCGTGAATTCCTCGCCGGCCTTGGGCCCGGAACCGATGACCCGGACCTCCTTTGCCTTGGAACCGGTCGCGGCCACACGGCGCACGGAGCCGAACGTCTGCACCAGGGCCGTGAGGTAGTACGGGCCCATGTCGAACAGCGGCCCGGCGCCGTGCTGGAAGAGGAACGCGGGGTTGGGGTGCCACGATTCCGGCCCGGGCGTCTGGAACGTGGTCATGGCCGTCAGCGGGGTGCCGATGTCGCCACGTTCGATCAGCCGCCGGGCAGTCTGCAGCCCGGCGCCCAGGAACGTATCCGGGGCGCAGCCCAGCCGCAGCCCCGCGGCGTCGGCCGTTTTCAGCAGGCCCAGGCCGGAATCGCGGTCCAGCGAGAACGGCTTTTCCGTCCAGACGTGTTTGCCGGCATCGACGGCGGCCGTGGCCACTTCCACGTGCGCGGCCGGGATGGTCAGGTTGACGATGATTTCGACGTCGGGGTGGTTCAGGGCGGCGTCCACCCCGCCCCACTCCGGGATGCCGTATTCCTTGGCCCGCGCCCCGGCCGCCTCCTCGAAGAGGTCGGCGATCACGTGGACCTTAAGGTCGGGGAAGACGGTCAGGTTGTCCAGGTACTGCTTGCTGATGTTGCCGGCGCCGATGACGGCGACGCCCACGGGGCCGCGGCCGGCGGCACGGTTCGCTGCTACACGGTTCGGTGCGGCGCTCATGCGTTCACGCCCTGCGCGCCGGCGGAACCGCTTTGCAGGTAGCCCAGGCTCTGGGCGATGCCGTCGAAGATGTCGCCGGAGTAGTCGTCGAATTCCACGACGCCGACTTCGAGGGACTGCGCCGCGGCGATGACGTCCCGCACGGCGATCTTGCCCTGCCCGGCCGGCTGCTGCGCCTTGGTGTCCGTGGAGACGGGGCCGTCCTTGATGTGGATGAATCTGACCCTGTCGCCGAGACGCTGCAGCAGTTGCACCGGGTCCTGGCCGCCGACGGCGGCCCAGTAGGTGTCCACTTCCAGGACGAGTTCCGGGTCCAGGAGTCCCTCGAAGTACTCCAGGGCGGTCTGGCCCTCGATGCTGGACTCCAGCTCCCAGGCGTGGTTGTGGTAGCCGACGCGGATGCCGTACCCGGCGCCCTTCTTGGCGGCGGCGTTGAGCCTCGCTGCGGTGGCCTGGATGTCCTCGGCGGACTGCCAGTGCTCGGCCGGGAGGTAGGGGTCGATCACCGTGGTGATGCCCAACTCCTTGGCCGCGGCGAAGATTTCGTCCTGGTCCTGGCTCAGCAGCGGGGCGTGGCCGGACGGGGCGGTCAGGCCGTTCTCCTTCAGGGCAGCGCCGAGCTCGGCGGCCGTGGCGACGAAGTTGTAGGGCTCAACCTGGGTGAAACCGAGTTCGGCGACCTTTTTGATGGTGCCGGGCAAGTCTTCCTGGAGGGCGTTGCGGAGGGTGTACAGCTGGATTGAATAAGACACGGGATTCCTTTGCACGAGTTCGGCTTCGAAGGTGTGAGGGTCAGCCCTGACGGCGGGAAGGGGCGTCCATTCCGTTTGATTCTGCGCGAAGAAGGACTGCACGCCCACGGGCAGCGAGATGGTTTGTCTGGAGCGGAGGAACACGATGGCTCCAAACTAGGGAGACTTTTGCCGGGCGTCAAGCAAAAGTTGGAAACTACGTGTCAATCTTTGTGAAGCGTGACATGCAGAAGATCTTCGTGCTATCACTTACTCATGAGTACGCCCACCGGCACCGAGCCCGCAACCCCCGAGGCCGGGGGCAGCCTGTCCCGCGCCGGAGACCTCTTCCAGCTCCTGCGCGACGGCAGGGCCCGGACCCGCGCGGAACTGGCCCTGACCACCGGGCTCGCCCGGTCCACTGTCGCTTCCCGCATCGACGCGCTGATGGTCTCCGGGCTCGTCGGCCCCGCCGGGGAGGCGAGCTCCAGCGGCGGCCGCCCGCCGTCGCGCTTTGCCTTCAACCCGGCGGCCCGCGTCGTCCTGGCGGTGGATGTCGGGGCCACCCACGTGATCATCGCCGTCACGGACCTCGGCGGGACGGTGCTCGCGGAGCGCCGGCTGGCGCAGGATGTCGCCGACGGCCCGGTGGTTGTCCTGGACCGGGTGATCGAGGAAGGGCTGCAGCTGCTCGGCGGGGCCGGCCGGGGAATTGGGGACCTGGCCGGCGCCGGCATCGGGCTCCCGGGGCCCGTGGAACACGCCACCGGCATGCCGGTGAAGCCGCCAATCATGCCCGGCTGGGACGGGTTCGACGTCGTCCGCCACATCCAGCGGTCCCTTCCGGTGCCGGTCCTGGTGGACAACGACGTGAACATCATGGCGCTGGGGGAGCGCACGGCGCACTGGCCTGACGACGAAAACTTCCTGTTCATCAAGGTGGCCACCGGCGTCGGGGCGGGCATCATCAGCAGCGGCCAGCTCCAGCGCGGAGCCAACGGGACGGCCGGCGACCTCGGACACGTCCGGGTTCCGCGTGGCGATGACGTGCTGTGCCGGTGCGGGAACTACGGGTGCCTCGAAGCCCTGGCGTCCGGGCCCGCTGTCGCCAAGGCGCTGACGCGGCAGGGCCTGCCGGCGTACGACGGCGGCGATGTGTTGCGCCTGGTCGCCGAAGGGAACCTGCAGGCCATCCAGGCGCTGCGGCAGGCCGGCAGGGACCTCGGCGACGTCCTCTCCATGGTCGTGAACCTGCTGAACCCCTCGGTGATTGTGATCGGCGGAAGCCTCGGCCAGGCCGGGGAGCATCTGATGGCCGGCGTCCGCGAGGTGGTCTACCGGCGCTCGCTGCCGCTGGCCACGGCGCACCTGCGGATCGGCGTGTCCCGGGCCGGTGACCAGGCCGCGATCCTCGGCGCCAGCCAGATGGTCACGCAGCATGTGCTCTCACCCGCGGTCATTGAGGCGACCCTGCAGGCCACGGGCTAGGGGTGTCCCGGAAAGCGGCGCGCCCGGCAGGGGTGTCCCGGAAAGCGTCACATTCCGAAGGCGCGGCCGGGGCCCGTGATAGCAATGGGACTGATGAAATCATATTTCTGCCCGGCCGCCGGGCTACGGGCCGCCCCATGAGCAGCGTGGCCCGGGCGCCGCGCGGCTGGCTCCTCATGCTCGCGATCGGGCTGATCGCGCTGAACATGCGCGGCCCGTTGGTGGCGGTGGCGCCGGTGATCGCCCAACTGGAGGACGATCTCGGGTTCACCCCGGTGGAATTGGGATTCCTGACCGGCATCCCGGTCCTGTGCTTTGCCCTGGCCGCGCCCCTGGCCTCGCTGGCCGGGCGCAAGCTGGGGCCCGAATTCGCCATCACCCTGACCCTGCTCGGGGTGCTCTTCGGCGTCGTGGTCCGCTCGGCCGGCGGGGGTGCCCTGGTCATGCTGGGCACGGTGATCCTCGGCGTCGCCATTACGATCGGCAACATCGTGGTCCCGCTGATCATCCGCCGTGACTTCACCCCCGCCCGGCAAGGCGCGGCGATGGGCACCTACACCGCGGCACTGAACATCGGCTCGTTCCTGACCTCCATGGTGTCGGCGCCGCTGGCTGAACTCCTGGGCTGGCGGCCCGCGATTGCCGCCAGTGGCCTGTTCGCGGTGGCGGCCGCCGCCGTGTGGGTGATCGCGGTTGGCCGGCGGGCCTTCACTCCGGCCGCCGTCGCCGCGGCGGACCCGCGGCGGCCCGGCAAGCTCACCTCCCGGTGGACCACGGCAGCGCTGACCTTCGGGTTCGCCGGGCAGGCGTTCTCCTACTACGGAGTGACCGCCTGGCTGCCGAGCCTGCTCTCGGACGAACTCGGCATGGCGCCCGCAGCCGCCGGGGCAGGGTCCTCGCTCTTCCAGATCCTGGCCATCGTGGGCGGACTGGGCGTGCCGCTGGCGGCCCGGTTCGCCAGTACGACGGCGGTGGGCCTCGCCCTGGGGCTGCTGTGGCTCACCGTACCCGTGGGCCTGCTGCTCGCACCGGAGCTGTGGTGGCTGTGGTGTTCCTTCGGCGGTGTGGCCCAGGGCGGCGGCATCACGCTGATCTTCCTGGCCATTATCCGGCTGGCGCGGGACCAGACCTCGGCGGCCCGGATGTCCGCCGTCGTCCAGGGGACGGGATACTCCTTCGGGGCAGTGGCGCCGACCCTGCTGGGCTACGTCCACGGGACCACCGGCGCCTGGACCGGACCGCTGCTGATGATCCTGGGCTCGGTGGCCGCGTTCATCCTGGGCACCTCGCTGTCACTGCGGCGGGTGCCGAAGCCCCACTGATTCGCTGTCGCGCGCCGGGGTGATGTCAATCGAGACGACAGGTAAGGCCCATGTTCGCGGGGAACATGGGCCTTACCTGTCGTCTCGACGCCGTTGTCGAGCACGGGGGGATTTTCCGTTGCTGGACTGCCACCCGGATTTCGGGGTGCCTGTTGCGAAGGGCCTGGCAGCCCAGCCAACGGAAATCTGTGCGGACCCGGTTGCCCGGGACGCGGAGTCCTACGCCGGAACCAGTGCGGGGTCCCCGCTGGCGGCGTCGGCGCCGTCGCGCGCTTCATGCAGGAAGCGGTCGTAGGCCGGCAGCGTCAGGAAGGCCGGGAACTCGCTGCTGAGGGTGACTTCCTCGAAGATGTCCCGCGCGTCGGCGAAACGGTCTCCTTCGAAGCGCTCCAGTTTGGCGAATTCCTCGTCCAGCATGTCCTCCACCCACTCCCGGGTGATTACGTCGCCGTGGTCGGTGATGGCCCGGGCGAAGATCCACTGCCACAGCTGCGAGCGGGAGATTTCCGCGGTGGCGGCGTCCTCCATCAGGTTGTGGATGGCCACCGCGCCGTTGCCGCGCAGCCACGACTCGATGTAGCGGATCCCCACTTCGATGTTGTTCCGGATCCCCTGCTCAGTGATGGTTCCGGTGGTCGCGGAGATGTCCAGGAGCGCGCGGTCGTCCGCGGTGACGTCCTCGCGGAGGCGCTCGAGCTGGTTCGGACGCTCGCCGAGGACGGCGTCGAACACCTCGCGGCAGACCGGCACCAGGTCCGGGTGCGCCACCCAGGAACCGTCGAAGCCGTCGTTCGCCTCACGGGTCTTGTCCGCGCGGACCTTCTCGAAGGCGATCGCGTTGGCGTCCGCATCCTTGCGGTTGGGGACGGCGGCGGCCATGCCGCCGATCGCCATGGCGCCACGCTTGTGGCAGGCCCGGACCAGCTGCTCGGTGTAGGCGCGCATGAACGGCTGGGTCATAGTGACCTGGCCGCGGTCCGGGAGCACGAAGCGCGGTCCCCGGGTGCGGAAGTTCTTGATCAGGGAGAAGATGTAGTCCCAGCGGCCGGCGTTCAGGCCCGCGGCGTGGTCCCGGAGTTCGTAGAGGATCTCCTCCATTTCGAACGCCGCGGTGATGGTCTCGATCAGCACGGTCGCGCGGATGGTGCCCTGCGGGATACCCAGCAGGTCCTGCGCCATGATGAAGATGTCGTTCCACAGCCGGGCCTCGAGGTGGCTCTCGATCTTCGGCAGGTAGAAGTACGGACCTTTGCCCTGGGCGATCAGGCGGCGGGCGTTGTGGAAGAAGTACAGGCCAAAATCCACGATCCCGCCGGCAATAGGCGTGCCATCGATGAGCATGTGCTTTTCCGGCAGGTGCCAGCCGCGGGGGCGGACCACGACTGTGGGCAGTTCCCCGGCCGGGCGCAGCTTGTACTCCTTGCCCTCCGGGGAAGTGAAGTCGATCCGGCGCTCCAGCGCATCGGTGAGGTTCAGCTGGCCCTGGATCACGTTGCGCCAGGACGGCGTGGAGGAGTCCTCCATGTCCGCGAGCCACACCTTGGCGCCGGAGTTCAGCGCATTGATCGTCATCTTCTTGTCGACCGGCCCGGTGATTTCCACGCGGCGGTCCTCCAGGCCCGGGGCCGGGGGAGCGACGCGCCAGTTCGGGTCGTTGCGGACGGACTCGGTCTCGCGCAGGAACCGCGGGTCCTGGCCCTTGGAGATCTGCTGGCGGCGTTCCTGCCGTGCCTGCAGCAGCTCCCGACGGGGCCCTGCCGTGGCCTTGTGCAGCTTGGCAACAAACGCCAGCGCGTCCGGCGTGAGGACCTCGCTCTGCCGGCAAATCGGCTGCGCGGTCAACGTGATCCCGTTGATAGTGAAGTTGTCAGTGAAGCTGTTCATCTCAATCTCTCCTTGGAGAAGCAAAAGTTCGACGGCGGGTGGTGACGTGCGCTGAAGACGGCGGGCCGGATGCTCCGGAAGCGTGCGTAAAAGGGGTCCCATTGCCGCCCCGCCGAGGTGGGCAATGGCGAAGGCGGCAATGGGGAATAGCACGCGGAGGAGCGTTCGGTCCGCTGGCGGAACTGCCGCCGTCGTGAGTTCTAGTGGAACTGGCCTTCTTCGGTGGATCCCACCAGGGCCAGGGTGGATGCGTTCGGGTTGAGCGCGGTGGCGATGTCGTCGAAGTAGCCGGTGCCGACTTCGCGCTGGTGCTTGGTGGCGGTGTAGCCGCGGGACTCGGAGGCGAATTCCTTCTCCTGCAGCTCGACGTACGCGCTCATGCCTTCCCGGGCGTAGCCGTGGGCGAGGTCGAACATCGAGTAGTTCAGGGCGTGGAAGCCGGCCAGGGTGATGAACTGGAAGGTGAAGCCCATGGCGCCGAGTTCGCGCTGGAACTTCGCGATCGTGGCGTCATCGAGGTGCTTGCGCCAGTTGAACGACGGCGAGCAGTTGTAGGAGAGCATCTGGTCCGGGAACTCGGCCTTGACGGATTCCGCGAATTTGCGGGCCAGCTCCAGGTCCGGGGTGCCCGTCTCCATCCAGATGAGGTCGGAGTGCGGGGCGTAGGCCTTGGCGCGGGCGATGCAGGGTTCGATCCCGTTGCGGACCTTGTAGAAGCCCTCCGGGGTGCGGACCGGCTGGCCGCCTTCGCGGAGGATGAATTCCTGGTCACGCTCGTCGACGTCGGAGGTGATCAGGGTGGCCGCCTCGGCGTCGGTGCGGGCGATGATGACCGACGGGGTACCGGCGACGTCGGCGGCGAGCCGGGCCGCGTTCAGCGTCCGAACGTGCTGCTGGGTGGGGATCAGGACCTTGCCGCCGAGGTGGCCGCACTTTTTTTCCGAGGCGAGCTGGTCTTCCCAGTGCACGCCCGCGGCGCCGGCCTGGATCATGGACTTCATGAGCTCGTAGGCGTTCAGCGGGCCGCCGAAGCCTGCCTCGGCGTCGGCCACGATCGGGACCATCCAGTCCTCGACGGTCTGGATGCCTTCGGAGAACTCGATCTGGTCCGCGCGGAGCAGGGCGTTGTTGATGCGCCGGACCACCGTGGGAACGGAATTGGCGGGGTAGAGCGACTGGTCCGGGTAGGTGTGGCCGGAGTTGTTGGCGTCCGCGGCGACCTGCCAGCCGGAGAGGTAGATGGCGCGGAGGCCGGCCTTGACCTGCTGCACGGCCTGGTTGCCGGTCAGGGCGCCGAGGGCGTTGGTGTAGCCGCCGGTCTTGTGCTCTTCGGTGAGCTGCTTCCACAGCTTTTCGGAGCCGCGCCGGGCGAGGGTGTGTTCTTCGGAGACGCGGCCGCGGAGGCGGATGACGTCGGAGGCCTTGTAGTCCCGGGTCACACCTTCCCAGCGGGGGTTGGCGGCCCACTCGAGCTCCAGTGCGGCGGCCTGCTGCTCGGGCGTCTGCTGGGTGGGCTCAAATGCTGCAGTCATCTTTGTCTCCTTGGTGGGTCCGGGCCGGTCAGTCTGCGTCTCTGCAGAGCCTGGCTGGTTGTTCCCGGATAGTGAATCTTTCCGTGAGTTCTACTTTTCTGCACTTTCCAAGGGGTTTCTAGACCAAAGCTATGGAAAGAAATGCACTT
Organism: Arthrobacter sp. 10T425; assembly: GCF_056393985.1. Lineage (NCBI taxonomy): Bacteria > Bacillati > Actinomycetota > Actinomycetes > Micrococcales > Micrococcaceae > Arthrobacter > Arthrobacter sp. 10T425. The sequence goes on from NZ_JBFTGZ010000016.1 coordinate 87,508, forward strand.
CTTCGCGTATTCTCAAGAAATGCACTCAACCAGCTGGAACCGCCAAGCCCTTGCGTCGTCCGCGCCCGCAGCGCCGGAGGTGGATGTCATCAGCCTGGGCCGGCGCGTCCGGCATCTGCGCAAGGCGGCAGGGCTCACGCTCGACGACCTGAGTGCCGCCGTCGGGACGGCCCCCAGCCAGCTGAGCCTGATGGAAAACGGCAAACGCGAGCCCAAGCTTGGTCTGCTCCAGCAGCTTGCAGCGGCACTCGGGGTGAGCATCGACGAACTGCTCGGCGCGGAGCCGCCCAACCGGCGTGCGGCGCTGGAGATCGAGCTGGAACGGTACCAGCGCAGCCCCATCTATGAGTCCCTGAATCTGCCCAAGATCCGCATCAGTTCGCGGCTTCCGATGGATGTGCTGGAGTCCATGGTGGGCCTGCAGCATGAGCTTGAACGCCGGCTCAATGAGCAGGTCGCGACGCCGGAGGAGGCCCGCCGCGCGAACGGTGAACTGCGCGCGATGATGCGCGAGAGGAACAACTATTTCCCCGAGTATGAGGCCGAGGCGCAGAAGGTCCTGGCCTCGGTGGGCCACACCAGCGGTCCGCTGTCCCACCACGTCATTTCGGACATCGCCGGGCATCTCGGATTCAGCCTCCACCATGTGGGTGATCTCCCTCATTCCACGCGTTCGGTGACTGATCTTAAGAACCGCCGAATTTATCTCACGCAGAACGCCCGCAGCGATCACGACCCCCGTTCGGTGCTGCTGCAGGCGCTGGGCCATTACGTCCTGGGCCACCAGACGCCGAACAACTACGGCGATTTCCTGATGCAGCGCGTGGCCACGAACTACTTCGCCGCCGCGCTGCTGCTGCCCGAGCAGGCCACCGTGGCATTCCTGCAGGAGGCCAAGCAGGCCAAGGAAATCGCGGTCGAGGACATCCGGGATGCCTTCGCGGTGTCCTACGAGACCGCCGCGCACCGCTTCACCAACCTGGCCACCCAGCACCTGGGCATCCGCACGCACTTCCAGAAGACGCACAAGAGCGGCATCATCTACAAGGCCTACGAGAACGACGGCGTGACGTTCCCGCAGGACCACACCGGCGCCATCGAGGGCCAGTTCTCGTGCCGGAACTGGACGTCCCGGGTGGTGTTCGACGTCCCGGACAAGTTCAGCGCCTACAACCAGTACACCGACACCCCGGCCGGGACGTACTGGTGCACGGCCCGGACGGAACGCTCCGCGAACGGGGAGTTCTCGCTCTCCGTGGGTGTCCCGTATGCGCACGTGAAGTGGTTCCGCGGCCGCGACACCACCGAGCGGTCCAAGTCCACCTGCCCGGACGAAAGCTGCTGCCGCCGCCCGCCGGCATCGCTGACCGCCGAATGGGCCGGGAACGCCTGGCCCTCGGCCCGGGCCCACTCCCACCTGCTGGCGGCCATGCCGCCGGGCGCCTTCCCGGGCGTGGACGAGACCGAGGTCTACTCCTTCCTGCAGGCGCACTCGGGGAGCTGACCCTCCCGCAGCTTCTGCAGGATTTTCCCAGACGCTCCCCCAGGTCCTGCGGTTTTTGGCGGGACGCTCCCTCAGATCCGGCCCGAAGCTCCCCGGCGCTCCCTCAGATCAGGTGAGGGAGCGTTCGGCGATCGGTTGCCAAAGCTGAGGGAGCGTTCCGTGGGGGGCGGCTGGCAGGCGGGCGGACTATATTGGCCTGTGTCAGCTCATCGATCCATCTCGCGGGAGCGTGCGCCCATGGCCAAGGAACTTGCCACCCAGCTCATCGAACAACTCCAGGCTGCCGGTGTGCAGCGGATCTACGGGATTGTGGGGGACAGCCTCAACCCGATTGTCGACGCCGTCCGCAAGACCGGCGGCTCGCAACAGGGCGGTATCGACTGGATCCATGTCCGGCATGAGGAGGCGGCCGCCTTCGCCGCGGCGGCGGAAGCCCAGCTGACCGGCCGGCTCGCGGTGTGCGCCGGCTCCTGCGGGCCCGGCAACCTGCACCTGATCAACGGCCTGTACGACGCCAACCGTTCCGGGGCGCCGGTGCTGGCCATCGCCTCGCACATTCCCAGCAAGCAGATCGGCAGCAGTTTCTTCCAGGAAACCCACCCCGACCGGCTCTTCAATGAGTGCTCGGTCTACTCCGAGCTGATCAGCACCGCGGAGCAGGCGCCCCGCGTCATGCACAGCGCCATCCAGCACGCCGTCGGCCTCAGGGGCGTCGCCGTCGTGACCCTTCCCGGTGACATCGCCGGCCTGGAGGCGACGGCCGAAACGCCGGCCCCGGCGACCTTCCGGCCGGCGACGCTGATGCCGGATCCCGCGAGTGTGCAGGAACTGGCCGACGCCATCAACGCCGCCGGCAAGGTGGCCATCTTTGCCGGTGCCGGCGTCGAGGGCGCGCACGACGAGGTGATTGCGCTCGCCGGGCTGATCGCGGCGCCGATCGGCCACAGCCTCCGCGGCAAAGACTTCATGCAGTACGACAACGCCTATGACATCGGCATGACCGGGCTGCTGGGTTACGGCGCCGCGGCCGAGGGCATCGAGGACGCGGACCTGCTGATCCTGCTGGGCACGGACTTCCCGTACGACCAGTTCCTTCCCGGAACCCGGACGGCGCAGGTGGACCGGGCCGCGCACAAACTGGGGCGGCGGACCGACGTCGACGTCGCAGTGCACGGCGACGTCCTCCCCACCCTTGCCGCCCTCATGCCGTTGGTCACGGCCAAGAAGAGCCGCCGTTTCCTGGATGCGATGCTGAAGAAGCACGACCGGCTCATGAACAAGGCCGTGGGGGCGTATACCCGCAACGTCGGGACGAAACAGCCGATCCACCCGGAATATGCTGCCTCGCTGCTGGACCAGGTGGCGGCGAGGGACGCGATTTTCACGGCGGACACCGGCATGTGCAATGTCTGGACCGCCCGGTACATCAACCCGCTGGGCACCCGCCGGCTGATCGGCTCGTACCTGCACGGGTCCATGGCCAACGCGCTGCCGCACGCGATCGGCGCCCAGCTGGCCTACCCCGGCCGGCAGGTGGTTTCGGTCTCCGGCGACGGCGGCCTGTCGATGCTGCTGGGCGAGCTCATTACGGTCGCCGCGCACCGGCTGCCCGTGAACGTGGTGGTCTTCAACAACTCCACCCTGGGCATGGTGAAACTTGAAATGCTGGTGGACGGGCTCCCGGACTTCGGCGTCGACGTCCCGGACGCCAACTACGCGGACGTTGCGCGGGCCCTGGGCTTCCACGCCGAGCGCGTCACGGATCCGTCCCGCATCGAGGCCGCTTACCGGGAAGCCTTCGCCCACCCCGGCCCGTCGCTGGTGGAGCTCATCACGGACCCCAAGGCGCTGTCCCTCCCGCCGAAGATCAAGGGCGCGCAGGTCCTGGGCTTCGCCACGGCGATGTCCAAAGTGGTCCTGAACCGGGGCGCCGGCGAGGCCGTCAGCATGGCACGGAGCAACCTGCGGAACGTCCCGCGGCGCTAGGGGCGGGCCCGGCGAGTTCGCCGGAAGCTGCCCGGCTCGCCGGACATTTCCGGCGAACTGGAGACATTCCGGCGAACTGCGCACCCATCGAGGCGAAGGGGGTGGCCATGAAAGATCACCGCGTGGCGAAAATTGTGGCGGCGGGAACCCTCGCGGTGCTCACGGCTTGTGCGCCCCCGGTACCAGGGCTTGTGAAGGCCGACGGCGTCGAACGGGTGCCGGTGGACCGCGCCGCGTACGCTGCCGAATTTCAGGCATTCCGGGCCTCCGCCCTGACGTTGGGAGCCGCGCTGCTGGCCGACGGCGGTGAAGGGGCCGAAGGGAACGTGGTGTCGTCCCCCGGCAGCCTGCTGATCGCGCTCGCCATGCTGCGGGCAGGGGCGTCCGGGGAGACCGCCGTCGAAATGGACCAGGTGCTGGGGCTCCCGGACGGCAACCGGGATGAGGCCATGAACGCCCTGCTCGATTCGCTGGCTGCGTACGACGGTGATCCCGGCTCGGTCGACGAAAAGGATCCGCCCCGGAAGCCGGTCATGCATGCGGCCAACGGTCTGTTTGTGGACAAGGACGTACCAACCGGAAGGAACTACCTGGAAACCCTTGCCCGGCACTACGGCACCGGGGTGTACCCCGTGGACTTCCGGGATGAGGCCGCCACGGGGCCGGCCCTGGATGCCTGGGTGGACAAGAACACGGGCGGCCGGATCAAGAACGCACCCGCGGAGTACGATCGCGACAACACGTTCAGCCTCCTCAATGCCCTGTACTTCGCCGCGGCATGGCAGTCGCCTTTCGACCCGAACGACACCTCGGACAGCCCCTTCACCAAGTCCGGTGGCGAGGAAATCAGCGTGCCGACCATGTACAACTCGCTGCAGCTGGCCTATGCGGAGGGCCCTGGCTGGCGGGCGGTCGAGCTGCCGTACGCAGAAGGTTTTGCCATGCGGCTGGTGCTGCCCGGTCCTGGCGTTGGGCCGGAGAGCCTCACAGCGGCCAAGCTGACGGCAATTGCGGCGGCCCTGGACACGGCCCCGGAGGTCTCCGCACTGATCTCCCTGCCCAAGTGGGACCACAAGAGCACCTTCGACCTGCGGAAGGTATTTGAAGCGCTGGGGCTGGCCAGGACCCTGGTCACCACCGAAGACTTCGACGCCAGCCAGCCGAAGCTGACGCTCACGCAGGCCGCCCAGGCCGCCAACATCACCGTTGCCGAGAAGGGAACGGTGGCCGCCGCCGTGACGCAGATCAACGGCGCCGTGACCGGTGTGCCGCCCCTCCCGGACCAAACCATCGACTTCGACCGGCCGTTCCTCTACCAGGTCGTGCACACCGAAACCGGGCTCCCGATCTTCATGGGGAAGGTCGCGGACCCGCGCTGAGGGGCGGCCTACCGGGACCCACATCGCCGGAAGCCCTCCAGTTCGCCGCAAACTTCCGGCGAACTGGAGGGACTCCGGCGAACTCGGCGGCTTAGGGCGTCCCGCTCCGGCGCTCTTGTGCCAGGGCCGCCGCCACTTTTCCAATCAGCTCGTACGGGACAGGCTTCCGCAACGGGAACTTCAGGGTGCCCTTCGCTGCGCGGTAGGGGGCGAGTTCCGTGCTCAGCGATTCGTTGCCGTCGGGCACGGGGTAGACGGAGATGTGGTGCGCCCAGCCCGCGAAATATACGACGTATCTGCCCCCGAGCGTGATCGTCGGGATGCCGTAACTGATCATCTCCCCTGATCCGGGTACCGCCGCATGGCAGCATCGCCGGATCTCCTGCAGCGCCTCCTGCACGTCAGCAGGAAACGAGGCGATGTATTCCTCCACGGACTCAAAGTGCTGTGCCATTGCCGTTCCCTCCAACGATCCCAGCAACGAGTTAGCGCGGGCCGCCCTGCCACAAGGCATCGAACGGCGCGCCCGAGGCCACACGGTTCCGGATGCCGGCGGTCACAAACGCCTTCGCCGTCCGGGCGGCGGCCAGCGGCGTCGCACCCTTGGCGAGCTCGGCCGTCACCGCCGCGGCCAAAGAGCACCCGGCGCCGGAGACTGCCACCTCGCCCACCTTCGGGGCGGACAGGACTTCCAGGGTTTCGCCGTCGTAGTAGACGTCGACGGCGTCGGGGCCTTCGAGCCGCACGCCGCCCTTGGCGAGCACCGCGGCGCCGCTGAGCTCATGGATGCGGACCGCGGCGGCCTTGAGGGACTCGACGTCGGTAATCTCCAGCCCGGAGAGCGACTCGGCCTCGAAATGGTTGGGCGTGACGAAGGTGGCCAGCGGCAGGATGTGGGACTTGAGCGCCTGGTCGGTGTCCAGGGCGTGGCCCGGCTCCTGGCCCTTGCAGATCAGCACCGGATCCAGCACCACGTTGGCGAACTGCCCGGCCGCCAGCGCCGCGGCCACGGTCGAAATCGTCGCCGGGCTGCCCAGCATGCCGATCTTGACGGTGTCCAGCACGGCCGGTGCGCCGGACGCGGCACCGTAGGCCGCCGTCGTGGCTTCCAGCTGGTCCGCGATGACCTGCTGGTCCACCGGGACAAAGCGGTGGTTCCAGTTGTCCTTGGGGTCGAAGGACACGATGCAGGTCAGGTTCGCGATCCCGAAGACGCCGAGTTCCTGGAACGTCTTCAGGTCAGCCTGCGCGCCGGCGCCGCCGGTCGCTTCGGAGCCTGCGATGGTCAGCGCGACGGCGGGGGAGGAGGCGGGCTCGGTAGCTGTATCGGAAGCAGCAGCGCCATCCGCCAGGGCGGTGGAATCGAATGCGGTAGAAGTCATGGTCCCATCCTGCCATCCCGCCAAAACCGCGCGCATTGTGCTCATGAACAAGCGTTCCATGAACAGTATGAACAAAACCTGAGTGTTCCGGATCACGCGGACTAGGGTGGCGGACGGTGTTGCTTACAGGCGGCGCCGGATCCAGGAAGGTTCATTGATGAGCACCCAACTGACCGAAGCGGCCCAGACCCGGAAAGCCGTCGGCAACATCCTCAAAGGCTCGGCCGGCAACCTTGTTGAGTGGTACGACCTCTACGTCTACACCGTGTTCGCGGCCTACTTCCAGGCGCACTTCTTCAACTCCAAGGACGAGCTCCAGGCCGGTCTCGAGGCGATGGCCGTCTTCTCGACGTCGTTCCTGATGCGCCCGATCGGTGCCTGGTTCTTTGGCCGGTACGCCGACCGCAAGGGCCGCAAAGCCGCGTTGACACTGAGCGTGACCATGATGTCCGCGGGCTCTTTCGCGATTGCGGTGCTGCCCACCCAGGACGTGATCGGCCTGTGGGCCCTGATCCTGCTGGTCCTCATCCGCGTGATCCAGGGCTTCTCCGTGGGCGGTGAGTACGGCACCAGCGCCACGTACATGTCCGAGGCTGCCACGTCCAAGCGCCGCGGCTTCTTCTCCAGCTTCCAGTACGTCACGCTGATCGGCGGACAGATGCTGGCACTGCTGGTCCTTGTGGTCTTGCAGAACGCCATGCCCAAGGCTGAGCTGACCGAGTGGGGCTGGCGCATCCCGTTCGCGGTGGGCGGCGTGGCCGCGCTGGTGGTCCTCTGGCTGCGGCGCTCCATGGAGGAAACCGTCTCGGCCGAACAGCTCGAGGCCGCAAAGGCCCCTGCCGGGGGAGGCCAGGCGCAGCCCGGGACCATGAAGCTGCTGTTCACCAGCTACTGGAAACCGCTCATGATCTGCATCGGAATCACCCTTGGCGGCACGGTGGCGTTCTACACGTACACCAACTTCATCCTGAAGTTCATGAACGATACCTCCGGCATCGCCAAGACGGACACGTCGGTCATCAACTTCTGGGCACTGTTCATCTTCATGCTGCTCCAGCCGGTCTACGGCATCATCTCGGACAAGGTCGGCCGCAAACCGCTGCTGCTGTGGTTCGGCATCACCGGCGTCCTGTTCACCTGGCCGCTCCTGTCCGCGCTCGCCGGGACCAAGGATCCGATCACCGCGTTCCTGCTGATGATGGGCGGTCTGCTGATCGTGGGCGGCTACACCTCCATCAACGCCCTGGTGAAGGCCGAGCTCTTCCCCGCGTCCATCCGCGCCCTCGGGGTGGGCCTGGGCTACGCGATCGCCAACTCTCTCTTCGGCGGCACCGTCCCGCTCATCGGCGCTGCTCTGCAGAAGACCGGGCAGGAAGAGCTGTTCTTCACCTACGTCACCGTGGCCATCGGCATCTCCCTGCTGGTGTACATCTTCGCCTTGAAGAACAAGAAGTCCACGCACCTGGACCACGAACAGGGCCACGCCTGGGCGGCCGCTGGTCCGGACGCGGCTGCGGGGACGGCTGCTGGTGGTCCGGGCGCGGCTGCGGGGGCGGCTGCTGGTGGTCCGGGCGACGGCGGCAGGGACGAGGACAAGGACCTCATCGACGCCTCGCGCCGCTAGGGCAGGCCGCAAGCCGTCCTCGAATTCGCCGGAAGCGCACCGGGTCGCCGTATGTTTACGGCGACTTGGCGCGTTTCCGGCGAACTCGCGGCCTAAGGAGCGAATGGACGGCGACAACGACGGCGGCCCGGTCCCACGCTATTGGGCGTTGTCTGCGAACCGCAGCTGCAGGATCGTTGCGGCGGTGCCCGCCACGAACGTTCCCGCGAGCACAACATAGCTGCCTGGCTGGAGCGAGCCGACAGGATCGGCCACCATGCCGATCAGCAGCGGGACGATCGAATAAGGGAACCACTCCGCCCAGCCGGTCTTGCCGAACAGATTGCCCAGGGCCAGCATAACGAGCGAGAAAGCGATGGGGGCCACTTCGCCTCGGCTCCACACTGCGATCCAGGCGACCACAGGCGCGAGCAGGAACGAGATCGTCGCAGCGAGGAGCACGTGTGCGATTCCCGTCGCGGCCAACTCTGCCGAGAACTCCGGCAGCCCCAACACCAGTCCGATCGCCATGGCCTCGACGAGGACTATGACGATGAGCGCCATCCACCACACGGCCGCGACCGCCAGCTTGGCGGCGGCGAACCAATGACGGGCCACAGGCAGTGCGAGCATGTTCTTGGCAGTGGCATCACCGTACTCCCGACCAAACAGGTAGGCGACGATGAACGTCAGCAGCAGCATCCCGCCGACACCGAAGACCAGCGTGAGCATGTAGAAGTATTGGAGCCACGTCGCCTCAAGCCCGGCAAGGCTCGCTTTGGTACCCAGAAGCCCCAGCTGGGCCGCCCGCCCCGGTTCGCGCACGATCCACATGAAAAGCGCAATACCGAGCGGCATGATCGCGAGCACCGCCAGCGTGGCCCACGTCGCCTTGGCACGGTGGAGCTTCATGAACTCGGTGCCCAGAACCTGACCGAACATCAAACCGCGCCGCCCTCGGACGAAGCGCCGCTCCTCCGGCCATCGGCACCGCGCGCATCGCCCGTCCGCGCCAGGAAGTAGCGCTCCAGATCCAGTGTGAGCAGCGCCTGCTCGCGCTCTTCCGGGGTGTAGGCGTCGGTCGCGAACGCGCGCGCCTTCGCGGCGAGTTCGTCGCGCGACGACTCCTCGATGAGACGGCCGTCGTGGACGATACCGATGCGGTCGGCCAGGTGAGCGACCTCGGCGAGGATGTGGCTCGACATGAAGACGGTGGCGCCGCGCCCGTCGGCGAGCGAACGGAGCAGCTCGCGGATCTCGACAATGCCAGCCGGATCAAGGCCGTTGGCGGGCTCGTCGAGCACGAGCAGTTCGGGGGAGTGCAGCAGCGCGCGGGCGAGAGCGAGACGCTGTTTGTTGCCGAGCGAGAGCTGCCCGGCACGCCGATCGGCATAAGGATCCAAGCGCAGCAGCGTGATCGAGTCGGCGACCGACCGCGGCGGCGAACCGGTGAGCCGGCGCTGGATGTCCAGATTCTCGCGCACGGTGAGGTTGGGGTAGGCGGTCGCGGTCTCGACGAGGAAGCCAACGCGGGCGAACACAGCGGTCTCGCCAGGGATGATGCGCTGGCCCAGGACGGTCACCTCCCCGCTGCTCGGCCGGATCAGGCCGAGCATCATGCGGATGGTGGTCGTTTTGCCCGCCCCGTTCCTGCCGAGGAACCCGTAGATCTCGCCCCGGCGGACGTCAAGGTTGAGCGAGTCGACGGCGGTGACGTCGCGGTACCGCTTGACGAGGGCGCGCGTGGAAACCGCGGAGTCAGGCATGGGGCTCCTCCATGGCCCCATCCTGCCACCATGCCCGGAGCGTTCACAGGGTGAAGCTGCGGCTGCATCAGGCTCCCGCACCTTCGGGTGCGAGAATGGAGGCGGTTCCGGCTGCTTGTGTTACCGGGGCCGTCCAGTGCTAATACAGCCGGCCGCCCAGCGTGTTCCCCTTGCGGGTGCGGGCCGCCGAGCGAACCACTACGAATGGAATACCCATGACTTCCGCCAAGACCTTCCCGGCGTCAGCCGCACCAAGGTTCGCCTCGATCGGCTCCCCACATTTCGGCATCATGCTCGCTGTCATGGCCGTGGTGCTGATCCTGTCCAACATCGGGGCGTCTAAGGGCGTGGCGATCGGCCCCGTGATCACCGACGGCGGCTTCTTCCTCTTCCCGCTGGCGTACATCCTGGGCGATGTCATCAGCGAGGTCTATGGCTTCAAAGTGGCGCGCAAGGCCATCATCACCAGCTTTGCGCTGTCCGTCTTCGCGTCGGTCTGCTACTGGGTCATCATCGCCCTTCCGGGGTTCGACGACGAATACGGTTCCTCCAAGCAGGCAGCCTTGGAAGGCGCACTGGGACCGGTCCCGCAGATTGTGCTGGCATCGCTGCTGGCCTTCCTCGCCGGCCAGACCATCAACTCCTGGATCCTGGTGAAGATGAAGGCGCGGACCGGGGAAAGGTCCCTGTGGGCGCGCATCATGGGCTCCTCCGTGGCGGGTGAGTTCGTGGACACCCTGATTTTCTGCAGCATCGCCGCATCCGTGATCGGAATTACCGACGCCGCGATGTTCATGAACTACGTCCTAGTGGGCTTCCTCTACAAGACCCTCGTGGAGTTCGCCTTCGTCCCGCTGACCTCGCTCGCCATCGGCTGGGTCAAGAAGCGCGAACCGAGCTACGGCGCCTAGGACTCCGCCGCCGGCCGCCGGTCAGTTGGGAGCCAGCCGGTTCGGAGCCAGCAGCCGCCCAATTCGCCGAAAACCCGCGGTGTCGCCGTAAGTTTCCGACGACGTGGCGGGCTACCGGCGAATTCGAGTCGTTGGGGTGCGGGGTGCGGGGTGCCGCAACGCATTCGACGCTCAGGGGTGCCGGCGGCCGGCCAGCGCACGAAGCAGACGGTGTTTGAATTCCTGCTCGCGAAAGACGTCCTTCCACTCCACACGGACGAACCGCCAGCCATCTTCAACCAAGGCCTTCTCCCGGCGCCGTTCCTCGAAGAGCACCTCGGCCGTGGGACTGTAGTCGAAGTACTTGATTTTGCCGTCGAACTCGAGGGCGACCTTTTCCTCCTTCCATGCAAAGTCCAGGCGATGGCGCCCGGCGCGGCTCGACACTTCCAGCTGCGGCTCAGGTGGCCGGATCCGCAGCCGCAGGATCAGGTCGCGGGTCAGGGTCTCGCCGGGAGATTCGGAGCGCGGATCGGCCGCGGCCAGGACACGGCGGAAAGTCCGAATGCCCCGGCGGCCGTCCAGGTCATCTGCCATGGCCTGCAGGGCGCCCGGGTCCGCGCCGAGTCGAAACGCGTGGTCGGTGAGGATCAACGCCTGCCTGTAGGGCAGCAGCATGGCGCAGTCGGCCGTCGTGCGCTCCAGGGACGTGGTCCGGAGGCCGTTCACCACGGCGACGTCGTGGTCGGCGAAGGGGCGCGTGTGGCAGCGGACGTCCCTGCCGTGACGCTCGTTCGAGGGCCGTACCTTCTGGAGGACATGGATCACGTCATCCACTTCCCACAGGTGGAGGAGGCGGAGGCGTGCTGCGGAAGTGTGGCTGTAGTGGAAGGCTCCTGTCGACGTCGTACGCGTTCCGTGGGCGTGCGCGTAGATGAGCTGCCGGCTCCGGACAGTAGGCGACTGGGCGTTCCAGAGGCTGGCGCGGATGTAGCAGCCGTGCCGGAGCCGGACGAGAGTGCCTGAATCGAGGAGCGAGCGGATGGCGCGCGAGCTGAAGCCGAGATCCAGGAGCTGTTCGGTGCGCCAGAGGTTACCTGTCGGCGGCAGCCCCAGCGCGGGGCTATGCGTCATGCCACCAGCTTCGGCCGATATAGGAGCGGGCAGGAGGCCCCGTCGTCGCTATGTGGAAAACACGAGGCGGCCGCACCTTGGCTACTTTGGGAGACGGCGGCCTTGGACGCCGCTCACTTCGCCGGAACGCGGCGGAGGCGCCGTCAATTTACGGCGAAGTCGGTGGTTTCCCGCGAATTCGGCGGGGCGTCAGCCGGGAACGCGGGCGGTGGTTCCGCGGACGATGAGGTCCGGCTCGATCAGCTGGCGCTCAGGCTCGAGGGCCGGGTCCTGGATCCGTGCCAGCAGGGCGCTTGCGACGCCGGACCCGACAATGTCGCTCCGGTTGTCCACCGAGGTCATGTCCAGATACCGCGACTTGGCCAGCGGGGAGTTGTCGTAGCCGATCACGGAGAGCTCTTCCGGGATGGACAAGCCCCGGGCCTTGGCTGCGGCGAAGGCGCCCAGGGCCATGGTGTCATTGGCGGCGAACAGGGCGGTCGTGTCGGGGTGGTGGTCAAGGACCCAGCAGGCGGCCGCATAGCCGTCCTCCTCAGAGGTGCCGCGGGATTCGCCGGCGATCCGGGCCTCGACGCCGGCCTCCAGGATGCGGCGGCGGAAGCCCTCCCGCCGGTGGGCCGCGGCGCCGCCGGAGCCCGAGAGGTGTCCGATGCGTGTGTGGCCGAGCCCGATCAGGTGCTCCGCCGCCATGCGGCCGCCGTCGTCGTCGTCGTTGGTGATGAGCCCGGCGCCGGCGGGAACGCCGTTCCGCCAGCCGGCGACGACGGCGGGAACCCAAGTGCCGGCCATCATGGACTCGCTCGGCTCGGCGGCGATGACGAGGCCCTCCACATGCATGGACAGCAGGCCGTCCACGGCCTCCGTGATGCGGTTCTCGCCGGGGCGGGAATCGGCGAGGGTGACCTGGTAGCCGTGGGGGGAGAACACGGATTCCATGCCGCGCAGGAGGTCCACGAACCAGGGGTTCCGGAAGTCGTCAATGACCAGCCCGATGCTTTTCGTCTGGCTGCTGGCGAGCGTGGTCGCCGCCCGGCTGGGGCGGTAACCGAGCTCCGACATGGCCGCCCGGACGGCCTCCCGACGCTTCTCGCTGACCTTTGACGGGTTTTGAAGCACGAGCGAGACCAGTGACGGGGAGACGCCGGCGCTCTTGGCGACGTCGTAGATCGTCGGGCGGCGGGTTCTGGGGGTATTCAACGACATCTGCAGGGCCTTTCACGTCTCATCCGAGGATAACCGGTCAACCATTGACAGGACATATGGACATAGCTACGCTTTTGTTCAGCGCCAGATTTTGTAGCGCTCCAATTTCTACCGTCGGGCCGTCGGCCTGACCGAATTTCAAAGGAGAAATCGATGGCTGACAGTTTGGGAGTTGCCGTAATCGGCGCCGGCATGGCAGGAAAAGCGCATGCGGCCGCGTACCGCACGGCGTCGGCGCTCTACAGCCCGGTTCTTCCTCCTATCGGGCTGGTCTCCATCGGCGACGTCAACGCCGAGTTCGGTTCCCTGGCCGCGAAGCGTTTCGGCTACGAACGCCACGACACCTCGTGGCAGGCGATCGCCGAGGCCGATGACATCGACGTCGTGAGCGTCGTGATCGCGAACTCCCTCCACCGCGAAGTCGTGGAGGGCCTGCTGGCCGCCGGCAAGCATGTGCTGTGCGAGAAGCCGCTGAGCGACTCAATCGAGGACGCCCGCGCCATGGCCGAGGCGGCCCGCAGTGCCAGTTCGATTGCCCGCATCGGGTTCACCTTCCGCCGCACGCCGGGCATCGCCTACATCCGGAACCTCATCCGCACCGGCGTGCTGGGAAACGTCCTGCACTTCAGCGGCCGCTACTGGACCGACTACGGGTTCAGCCCGTCGGCGCCCATGAGCTGGCGCTACAAGGGCGGCCCGGGCTCCGGGGCCCTGGCCGACGTCGGCAGCCACCTGACGTACGTCGCTGAGTTCCTCTGCGGCGACATCAAGTCCATCAGCGGCGGACGCCTCAGCACCGTGATCGACAAGCGCCCGCTGCCGCTGGGCGCCGTCATGGGCCACGACCACGCCGCGGTCAGCGACACGTTCGAGCCGGTCGAGAACGACGACTACGCGGTGTTTTCCGCCGAATTCGAGAACGGTGCAGGCGGCTTCGAGGTCTCCCGGGTCGCCGCAGGGCACGCGAACAGCCTCATCTTCGAGGTCTTCTGCGAGAACGGCGCCGCCCGGTTCGACCAGCGCCGCCCCGCGGAGATCGAGCTGTTCCTCAACGACGGCCCGGCCAACGAAAACGGCTACCGTCAGGTGATCCTCGGCCCCGGACACCCCTACATCGCCGGCGGGCTGGCCATGGACGCGCCCAGCGTCGGCTTCGGCCAGAACGACGCCTTCGGCTACCAGGCCCGGGCCTTCCTCGAGGAGGTCGCCGGCCTCAGCGGGGCGGACTCCCTGCCCCGCTGCGCCACGTTCGACGAGGGCGTGCGCAACATGGAGCTGCTCGGCGCAGTCACCGAATCCGCCCTCAACAACGGAAAGAAAATCACGCTATGAAACTCGGCGTCTACAACGCAATCCTGCACGACCGGCCCCTTCCCGAGGCCCTCAAGGTCATCGCCAACCTCGGACTGACCGGCATCGAAATCAACACGGGCGGGTTCCTGCCGGCCGTCCACGTCCCCATCATGGACCAGATCCTGGAAAGCGATGCGGCCCGCGATGACTACCTCGCGATTTTCGAGGGCACCGGCGTCTCGATTGCCGGCCTGAACTGCAATGGCAACCCGCTGCACCCCAAACGTGAGATCGGCGGGAAGCATGCCGAGGACATCCGCCGCTCCATCCGGCTGGCGCAGCGGCTGGGACAGGACCGTGTGGTGACCATGTCCGGCCTGCCCGGCGGCGAACCCGGGGCCACCACGGTCAACTGGGTGGTCAACGCCTGGAACTCGGCGGCCCTGGACGTGCTCGACTACCAATGGGGCATCGCGGCCGACTTCTGGAAGGAAACTGACCGCCTGGCCGCCGACCATGGCGTGAAGGTGGCCCTCGAGCTGCACCCGCAGAACATCGTGTTCAACACCGCCGATGTCCACAAGCTCATTGAGCTTACAGGCGCGACCCATGTCGGCGTCGAGCTGGACGCCTCGCACCTGTTCTGGCAGCAGATGGATCCGGTCGCGGTGGTCCGCGAACTCGGCCCGCTGGTCTTCCAGGCCGCGGCGAAGGACGTCCGCATCAATACCGCCAACGCAGCGCTCTACGGTGTCCTCGACAACAGCTTCCGGCGACTCTCCCCGGACGAAAACCGCACCAACCTCGGCGGCGACGAGTGGGCCAACGAATGGCCCAAGGACTCCGCCTGGGACTTCGTTGCCCTGGGCCGCGGGCACGACACGGCCTACTGGGCCGAGTTCCTGCGCGCGCTCTACGAGGTGGACCCGGAGATGCTGGTCAACATCGAGCACGAGGACGTCTCCCTGGGCCGGATCGAGGGCCTCCAGGTGGCGGCCAAGGTCCTGCGGGACGCCGACTCGGCACTCGCGGCGTCGCTGCACCTCACCAACTGATGACCTGACGGCCCGGCACCCGAGTTCTGCCGCCGAGTCGCCGGAACACTGCGGGGTCGCCGGAAACTTCCGGCGATCTCGCACGGTTCCGGCGACCTCGACGCCGGGGCGACCTCGACGCCGGGGCCGCACCGACGCCGGGGCCGCACCGACGCCGGGGCGACCTAGGAGTAGTAGTTCGCCAGGGTCTCGGCCTTGAACTCGAAGAAGTTGCCGGCCTCGATGGCGAGCCGGGCGTCGTCGACCATCTTCACCACGAAGCGCTCGTTGTGGATCGAGATCAGGGTGGCCGAGACCATCTCCTTGGCCTTGAACAGATGATGGATGTAGGCCCGCGAATAGTTCAGGCAGGCGTAGCAGTCGCAGCCCTCCTGCAGCGGGCCGAAGTCGCGTTTGTACTTCGCGCCGGAGAGGTTGTACCGGCCGGTGGGGTGGTAGAACGCCGAGTTGCGGGCCACCCGGGTGGGGGAGACGCAGTCGAAAGTGTCCGCGCCGTTTTCAATGGCCGTGAAGATGTCGTCCGGTTCGGAGATGCCCAGCAGGTGCCGCGGCTTGTTCTCCGGCAGCTCCTCGTTGCACCAGCGCACGATCGTGCCGAGGTTCTCTTTCTCCAGCGCCCCGCCGATCCCGAAGCCGTCGAAGTTCATGCCGCCGAGGTCGCGGCAGGCCTTGCGGCGCAGGTCCTCGTACTGGGCGCCCTGGATCACCCCGAACAGGGCCTGGTAGGGCTTGCCGGCGCGCTCGTCCGTGAGCCGGAAGTGCTCGGTGATGCACCGCTCGGCCCAGCGCCGGGTCCGCTCCAGGGACTCCTCCTGGTAGCCGCGGGAGTTCTGCAGCGTGGTGAGCTCGTCGAACGCGAACATGATGTCCGCGCCGATCTGGTGCTGGACGTTCATGGAGATCTCGGGGCTGAAGCGGTGCCGGTCGCCGTTGAGGTGGCTCTTGAACCACACGCCTTCCTCGTCCACGTGGGCCAGGCGTTCTTTGCCGGGTGCGACTGCGTCGTCCGGCCCCGAATGGTCCACCGATTTCATGTCGATGACCTTCTTGAACCCGGAGCCCAGGCTCATCACCTGGAACCCGCCGGAATCGGTGAACGTCGGACCGCGCCAGTTCATGAACGCCCCCAGGCCGCCGGCCTCGTCCAGGATGTCCGCGCCCGGCTGCAGGTACAGGTGGTAGGCGTTGGCCAGCACCGCCTGCGCGCCGAGTTCGGCAATGGATTCCGGCAGCACGGACTTGACCGTGGCCTTGGTGCCGACTGCGATGAACGCCGGGGTTTGGATCTCCCCGTGCGGGGTGGCTATGGTGCCGGTCCGGCCCAGGAACTCACCGCCGTTGGCGGCAACCTGCCCGGCCGACGGCGGGCACGTCTCGCTCAGGCGTTTGCCCACGCGGAAGGAGAACTCGGACTGCCGGGCAGGCGCGGGGGACGAAGACTCGAAGTCAGGATTGGCTGGCACGGTTCAAGTGTGCCAGCTAACGCAGCTCTGGACTCAGTGGACGGGATCCGATGTGGGGTAGTTCTCAGCCCGCCACTTGTCCCAGTAGTCGCGGACCGCCTCCAGCTGGTGGGCCCCGAGGTCGTACGTGGAGACGATTGCGAGGGATCCGCCGTCGGGCCGGACGTCGGCGATGGCGGGCTGGTCCGCCACGATCAGCAGGCCGTCCCCGTGCTCGGCATAGTTGTGGACGGTCAGACCCACCTGGTGGTTGCTGCGGAACCACACTTTGCCGGAGATTTCCTCGCCCGTGGGCAGGGTGAGCGAATACGGGTCCCCCGGCGCCGGGACATCGCTCAGCCCCAGCCTTTCGATCGCGGACCCGCCTGAGCCGGGAACGGAGAAGAAGAAGGTCCGGCGCTTGCCGTGCGGGTGCCGTTCGAGGGCGAAGCGCAACTGGTGGAGGAATGTCAGCCAGCCTTGGGTGATGTCCTCGTCCCAGGCCGCCCACTCGGAATTGTGGTCGATTGCCGCCCGGGTGACGCTGACCTCCGTGCCCGTGGGGACAGGTTTCAAGGTGAAAACGTCGCCGCCGTCGACCACCAGGGAGGTGTGGTCGGCGCCTTCGACCACATTGGGGCCGAAGTAGATTTCGTTGATTTCGGCCTCTTGGTCATCGGCCACCCAGCCGTGCCATTGGGCGATCTTGGCGGGTTCGCGCAGCATGGTCCAAACTTGCTGCGCGTCGGAATTGATCACAACGCTCAGATTGTTCGTCATGGGGTGAATCTACAACTCCGGGCCCGCCACGGGTAGGGCCCAACGCTAGACCTCAGGCGCGGACCGATTCGAGCTCGTTGGCGATCCGGCGTTCCAGCTCAACGGTGCCAATTGTTTCGGAGCCGCCGTGCGCGCGCAGGAACAGGAGCGCCTCGAGCCGCAGCAGGCGCCAGTCGCGTTCCGCATCCTGGTTCGCGTTGTCGATCGAGCGGAAGATTTCCTTGTCGTACAGGTTGGGCTCGTTGAGCGAGCGCTGGCGCACCTTGGCGTTGATCCTGGCCTTGAACGGGTCCGTTTCCATGGCCTCCGGCGCGCGGAGCAGTTTCTCGTAGATCCCGGCGCGCTGGTCCTGACCCAGCTGGCGGCAGATGTAGCTGGAGAGCGCCAGCGATGACTCCACGGAGGCCCAGCGGTCGGGGTTGCCGTCGAACGGCAGGACGTTGAGCAGGTCCGCGACCGCCAGGGCGTTGTCGGGGTCCTTGAGGGTGACGAAGA
Source organism: Arthrobacter sp. 10T425 (assembly GCF_056393985.1). Classification (NCBI taxonomy): domain Bacteria; kingdom Bacillati; phylum Actinomycetota; class Actinomycetes; order Micrococcales; family Micrococcaceae; genus Arthrobacter; species Arthrobacter sp. 10T425. The sequence continues at coordinate 105,420 of NZ_JBFTGZ010000016.1, forward strand.
GCTCGTGCGCGAGGTCGCTGAGATCCTTCAGGCAGCTCCCGGACTTGGTGTTGATGCCCTTGGCGAGCCGTTCACTGAGCAGGAGGACACCGACGGCGCCCGGATGGTCCTCGGCCGCGGCCTCCACGACAGACTCCGGCGTGCCGTCGGGGGCCGGGATGAGTGCCAGGTCCGCTTCGCTGGGTCCGCTCACCGCGGGCGGCGCAACAGGCTGGGGAGGAACGACGACGGCGGCTGCCGCCGTATTGTCGGGCCCGGCAGCGTCGGATTCAGCTGCGTCGGGCCCAGGTGTGTCGGGCCCCTGTGTGTCGGACCCGGCAGCGTCGGGCCCGGGTGCGACCGGCTCAGCCTCTTCCGGCGCAGGGGCGCCGCCATCGGAAGGAGTTGGCGTGCCGGGCGCGCCGCCGTCGGACACGGGGGTGCCGGCCCCGGAGTCGTCCGTGACGCGGACCAGTGATCCCGCCGCGATCCGCAGCACACCGCCGCCGCTGAGGGTCGTCAACACCATGGCGGGAGTCCCAAAATCGTCGGTTTCGACATCCACGCGATGGATCTCGGCGGAGCGGTTTCCGTCGGGCAGAATCAGGTGGTCACCGGCCCGCAGAGATCCAGCCTGCTGTTCACTGTAGTTCCGGGAGGCTGGGGGGTGGGTCATCGGGAGTCCTTAAAGTTCTCTTGCGGTCCGCCCAACAGTCTACAAAATCGGCCGCACGAAGTCGGGGACGCAGGGTAGCCCCCGAGAGTCCCGGCCGGCGCCGGGCCCCAGCGAAGCGGCTAGTTGCCGACTCCCGCGAACGCCAGTGCCTGCCGGATCAGGGCCCCCCGGCCGCCGCTGAATTCGAGCTGCACGTCCGTGCCCATGACCTCCTGCGGGGTCATCCAGGTCAGCTCAAGGGCGTCCTGCCGCGGGGAGCATTCGCCGGTCACAGGAATGATGTACGCGAGGGCAACGGCGTGCTGGCGGTCGTCCGTGAAGCCGGTATGGGACGGGGACGGGAAGTACTCGGCCACGGTGAACGGCACCGGGCTGACCGGAAGCTGCGGGAAGGCGAGGGGGCCCAGGTCCTTCTCCATGTGGCGGAGCAGGGCGGCGCGGATGGTCTCGCGGTAGAGAACGCGGCCGGACACCAGGGACCGGACCATGGTGCCGTCCTCGTCGGCCTGCAGGAGGGTGCCGACCTCGTTCACGAACCCGAGGGGGTCCAGCCGGACCGGAACGGCCTCGACGTAGACCATCGGCAGCCTGCCCCGCGCTTCGAACAGGTCGTCGTCGGAGAGCCAGCCGGGATTCGGGTCAGGGGTGCGCACATTCATGGTTAAGTTCTACCCCATCCCTGACCCGCCGGGCGTCACGCCCAAGCGACGACGAGCCGGGCCGTCTGCGCCGGGACCGCCAGGTCCACGCCTGTCAGATCCTGAAAGCGGCTGATCCGGTTGAGGATGGTGTTGCGGTGGCAGAAGAGCTGCTGCGCTGTCGCCGTAATGCTCCCTGTTTCCAAGTAATGCTGGACGGTTTCTTTCAGCCGCTCCCGTTCGCCGCCGCGGCACCCGGACAGGCCGGTCTCAAGGTCAGCCAGGAGGTCCAGGCCGACGTCGAGCATTTGCTGCTTGGCCAGCCGGGCCCAGGCGGCCTCCGCCGACAGGGGCCCGGAATCGGAAGGCCGCAGCAGGGAGGCGAGGCTTCCGGCCGTGCGGGCGGCCGCGGGCAGCGCCCGCAGCCCGGCGACGCCCGGAACATAACCGCATGGGATGTCGGTCAACGCGGCGGGGACAGAGTGCCGGGCGCCGTCCCGGTATGGCGGGAGCGGCCAGAACGCGTAGGTGTTCCCGCCGAATTCGTGGACGAAGAGCCGGCTGCGTGTCTGTTGCCCGGAGCCCAGGCTGGTCGCGGCCGTTCGGAGACTCACTGCGGCGTCGCCACTGGCCGCCACGAGTCCGAAGCGGGCGGTCGAGTCCACGCCGAGGGCGGCAGCGACCTGGCTGACGGTCTCCGCGGTGGGGCTAGCCTGGTTGAACAGCCGGGCAATGAATTCGCGGCGGATGCTGGACTCCTCCTGGGCCATCCGCACGCGTTCGGTCAGATAGCTCGTGTGGGTCCGCGTGGCGAATTGGTCCACGACGCGCCAGACCCTGTCCACACTGGATGCCAGCAGCGCGGCGTCCTCGGCATCGGCGATCTGCAGCAGGCCTTCCCAGATGATGCTGAAGTCCAGCCGGACGGCCGAGATGAGCGCCTCCGGCGGGATGCCGGCCCGGGCGCGTTTGGCGCCCAGATCGGCAGCAAATTCGAGGAGCGACTCCATGGCCGGACCAAGGGGGGACTGCTGCCGGAGTTCCTGTCCGCGCAGCCCGTCCACCAAACGCCTGAATGTTTCGCGCGCAGTCACTTCGAGATCCCCGGAGCCCACCTGTTTTTCGGCATACTCGGGGATGTCACGGACCCTCGCCGTAAATGTTTCGGCCAGCGTGTCCAGCCGCCCGTGGAGCAGCTCCACCAGTTCGGCCCAGCGCAGGGAATCGCCCGGCGAATGAAAATTGTGCATTCACACATTTTAGGCATGGAAATGCGTGATGCACTGCTAGTTTTTTGGACGAAATGTACTGGCAGAATGGGACAAGAGAAATCGGGTGAGCGCAGTCACACCCCGTCGGCCTTATCGGCCGGTTCCATCCCTTCCGCATTATTTGGAGTAATCATGGCAAGCAGCGCAAGCAACGCCACTACCACCGCCGGCCCGCAGTTGCCCGGGGTTGTCGATGAGAGCGTGGCCAAGAAAGTCGCCCTCGCGGCCCTCGTCGGCACAGCGCTGGAGTGGTACGACTTCTTCCTGTTCACCACCGCCGCGGCGCTCGTGTTCAACGCCCAGTACTTCGTGTCCCAGGACCCCTTCGTCTCGGCCATGAGCTCCTTCGCCACCCTGGCCGTGGGCTTCGTGGCCCGCCCGATCGGCGGCTTCATCTTCGGGGCCCTGGGGGACAAGGTGGGGCGCAAGAAGATCCTGATGGTCACCATCGTGGGCATCGGCCTCGTGACCGGGCTCATCGGCCTGCTCCCGAACTACATGACGATCGGCGTCGCGGCCCCCATCCTGCTGGTTGCCCTGCGCATCCTGCAGGGCCTCGCCGTCGGCGGCGAGTGGAGCGGCGCGGTGATCATCGCAGTCGAAAACGCCCCGGTTGCCAAGCGCGCCCGCTACGCTGCCCTCCCGCAGCTCGGCTCGCCTATCGGCACCATCCTGTCCTCCGGCGGCTTCTTCGGAATGCTCTACCTGGTGGGCCAAGCCAACTTCGATGCCTGGGGCTGGCGCATCCCGTTCATCGCGGCGATCCCGCTGCTGGCCATCTCGATGTGGATCCGCAGCAAACTCAGCGAGTCCCCGGAATTCGAAGCCCTCATGGAGTCCGGCGAGACCGAGCACGCCCCCATCCGCGGCGTCCTGACGAAGAGCTGGCGCCAGATCCTGGTGGGCATGTGCTCGGCGCTGCTGGGCATCGGCGGCTTCTACCTCATCACCAGCTTCGTAGTCTTCTACGGCACCAAGGTGCTCAAGATGCCCTACGAAACCTTGCTTCTCGGCTCGCTCCTCGCGGCCGTCTTCGAAATCTTCGCCCTGATCTGGGCCGGCCGCATGGGCGAGAAATACGGCGCCAGCAAGGTCATCCTCTGGGGCGGCATCGCCTCCGCCGTCATCGCCGTGCCGGTCTTCCTGGCCATCGACACCGCCAACCCCGCCCTGGTCATCATCGCCATGATCATCGGCGTGTGTACCCTGTCCATCCCTTACGCGGTGTCCGGAACGGCCCTGACCGCACTCTTCGCCACAAAGGTCCGGTACACCGGCGTCGCCATCACCTCCAACAGCGCCGGCGTCATCTCCGGCTTCGTGCCGCTGATCGCCACCGCCCTCGTGGCCGCCAATGGCAACTCGTTCTGGCCCGGCGCCATCATCTTGCTGGTGGTGTCCGTATTGACCGCGCTGTCCGGCATTTTCCTCCCCGCACTGAGTATCGAAGAAAAGGGAATGAAGCATTGAGTACAACAACCACCGCCGGGCACCTGATTGTTGCCCAGCTGGAACGAGCCGGTATCCAGCGCGTCTACGGTGTTCCCGGGGAGAGTTTCCTGGATGTGCTGGACGGCCTGCACGGATCCTCCATTGAAACCGTGGTGACCCGCCACGAAGGCGGCGCCGGGTTCATGGCCCTCGCCGAAGGCCGGCTCACGGAGCTTCCGGGCGTGGCCATGGTGACCCGTGGCCCCGGTGCAGCCAACGCCTTCATCGCCATCCACACCGCGCACCAGGACGCCACACCGATGATCCTGTTCGTGGGCCTCATCCCGGTCGCGGACCGCGGCCGGGAGTCGTTCCAGGAATTCGACATCAACGCCTGGTTCGGCAGCACCGCCAAGAAGGTCGTGACGCTCGACGACGCCGCCTCCGCCGCCCGCGTTGTGGACGACGCCATCTTCACGGCCCTCAGCGGCCGGCCGGGTCCCGTGGTGATCGGCCTCCCCGAAGACGTGCTGGTCCACGCCATTGAATCGGGCCCAGCGAAATCGTGCACAGTGGAACCCCGCACTGTCGCCCGGTCCGAACCTTCAGCGGCAGACCTCGCCGGCCTGGAGGCAAAGCTGGCCGCGGCCAAGAAGCCCCTGATCGTGGTGGGCGGCGAAGGCTGGAACCAGGAATCCTCCGACGCGCTGGCCGGCTGGGCCGCACGCCACGGCGTCCCGGTGCTCGCAGACTTCCGCGCCTACGACGCCGTCCCGCACAACAGCGACGCCTACGCCGGCTACCTCGGCTACGCCCGCAGCGACGCCAACGCCCGCCGCCTCGACGAGGCCGACCTGCTGGTCTTCGTCGGCTGCGTCCGCGCCGACGTGCTCTCCGACGGCTACAAGCGCGGACTGGATGCCGTCACCGTCGTCGTCCACCCCGGCGCCGATCTGCTGGGTCACTTCGGCCGGCTGGACCAGCACATTCCGGCCCACGTCTCGTCCTTCGCCACCGCACTCGCCGCCACGGATTCCGCGGCGGATCCCGAGGCCGGCTGGCTGGCCGGGGCCCGCGCCGACTACGAGAAGTTCTCCACCGCGCAGCCGGACAGCGGGAACGGAGTGGACTCGGAATATGTGGACCTCGACGTCGTCATGGAAATCCTCAAGCAGGAAATGGACGACGACGCCGTCATCACGTACGGGGCCGGGAACCACTCGCTGTGGCCGGCCCGCTACCTGAAGCACAACACCGCGAACTCCCTCGCCGCACCCCGCAACGGGGCCATGGGCATGGGGATCCCGGCGGCGGTGGCTGCCTCCCTGGCCTACCCCGGCCGCCAGGTGATTTCCGTGGCCGGTGACGGCTGCTTCATGATGAACGGCCAGGAAATGGCCACGGCCATGGGCCACGGCGGGAAGTTCATCGCCCTCGTGGTGGACAACGGCATCTTCGCCACGATCCGTGAGCACCAGGAAGGCCACTACCCGGGCCGGCCCTCGGGCACGCACATGACCAACCCGGACTTCGCCGCACTGGCCCGGTCCTACGGCGGCTACGGCGAACGGGTCGAGAAGGCAGAGGACTTCGGCGCCGCTTTCCGCCGTGCCGTCGAATCCGGGCTGCCGGCAGTCCTGCACCTCCCGCAGGACCCCACCACCCGCTCACCCAAGACCGCCAGCAACTGACCGGAGCCCGTCATGATCACCCTGCACAACATCATCAATGGTGAGACCGTCCCCGGCAGCGCCGCCGACGGTTCGGACGCGGCCACCCTGCCGTTCTTCGACCCCGCCACCGGAGTCCAGCTCGGCACCGCCCCGGACAGCGACGCCGCCACCGTGGACCGCGCCTTCCAGGCCGCCCACACCGCCTTCCAGAGCTACAAGCGGACCACCCCGGCCGAACGCCAGGCCATGATGCTCAAACTCGCCGACCTCATCGAGGCCAACGTCGACAGGCTCCTGGACGCCGAGGTAGCCTGCACCGGCAAGCCGCGCCAGATCACCCGCGAGATCGAGATCCTCCGCGGCGCCGACCAGCTGCGCTTCTTCGCCGGCGCCTGCCGCGTGGTGTCCGGGACGGCCCAGACCGAATACGTCCGCGGCTTTTCCTCCACCGTCCGGCGTGAACCCCTCGGCGTGGTCGCCCAGATCACCCCATGGAACTACCCGTTCATGATGGCCATCTGGAAGATCGGACCGGCGCTCGCCGCCGGCAACACGCTGGTCCTGAAACCGGCCGACACCACGCCCTGGTCCACCCTGGTGCTGGGCGAACTGGCGCAGGAGGCCTACCCCGCCGGCGTCGTCAACGTCATCTGCGGCGGCCGGGGGACCGGTGCCGCCATGGTGGATCACGAGATCCCGGAAATGGTATCCATCACCGGCTCCACCCGGGCCGGGGCTCAGGTGATGTCCGCGGCGTCGAAGACCCTCAAGGACGTCCACCTGGAACTCGGCGGCAAGGCACCGGCGATCGTTTTCGCCGACACCGACATTGACGTGGCGGCCAGGGAGATCGCGCTCGGTGCGTTCTTCAACGCCGGGCAGGACTGCACCGCCGTGACCCGTGTGCTCGTCGAGGACTCCATCCACCAGGAGTTCGGTGCCGCGCTCGCCGCGGCAGCCGCAGCGCTGCAGGTGGGCGGCGACGCCGCGGACCTGGGCCCGCTGAACAGCGCCGCCCAGCTGGACCAGGTGGAAGGCTTCATGTCCCGGCTGCCCGCGAACGCCAGGGTCCTGGCCGGCGGCAAGCGGACGGGCGCCGGCTTCCACTTCGAACCCACCGTGATCGACGGGGTGTTCCAGGCCGACGAGGTGGTCTGCGAGGAAATCTTTGGACCCGTCGTCACCATCCAGCCCTTCCGGGACGAGGCCGAAGCCTTGGAGCTGGCCAACGGGACCAAGTACGCGCTGGCCTCCAGCGTCTGGTCCAACAACCACGGAGTGGTCACGCGGGTCTCCAATGAGCTGGACTTCGGCGCCGTCTGGATCAACTGCCACCAGGTGATCCCCGCCGAGGCGCCGCACGGCGGTTTCAAGCACTCCGGGACCGGCAAGGACCTCTCCGTCTTTGGCCTGGAGGACTACACCCGCATCAAGTCAGTCACCACCTCCCACCGCTAAAGAACCGCGTAGGTAACCCTTGAAACTCGATCTGCTGCTGCGCAACGCGGACATCATCACCATGGATGAGCGCCGCCCGCATGCCACCTCGCTGGGAGTCTGGCAGGGCCGGATTGTGGGCCTCGACGACGACCTGGCCGGCCTGGACGCGGCCGAAGTCCTGGACCTCGGCGGCGCCACCGTGACCCCCGGCTTCATCGACGCCCACTGCCACACCACCTGGTTCGGGCTCGGCCTGGGCGAACTGGACGTCTCCGCCGCGCGCGGCCTGCACCAGCTCTACGCCCTGCTGGAGGCCGGCATGGCGGCAGACAGCGGGCAGCCTGAGGCAGGGCCAGAGACGGACCCTGGGACCGGACCGGCGCCGGACTGGCTGCTGGCCACCGGCTTCAGCCAGCAGCAGCACGGCGGCGAGTTCCCGGACATCACCGTTTTGGACCGGATCACGGGAAACCGGCCGCTGTTCATGCGGCACAACTCCGGGCACATGGCCGTCGTCAACACGGCCGCCCTCCGGCTGGCCGGCGCCGAACCGGCGTCGTTTCCGGACCCCGACGGCGGCGTCATTGTCCGCGACGCCGACGGCCGCCCCACCGGGCTGGTCCAGGAAACCGCGCAGCAGCTGATCCAGCAGCTCATCCTGCCGTACTCGTCCGAGGCGATCGAAGCCGCACTGGACCGGGCTACCACCTACTACGCCGCGGAGGGCATCACGAGCTTCACCGAGGCCGGGATCGGCGGCGGCTGGATCGGCCACAGCCCCGTGGAGCTGGCCGCCTACCAGCGGGCGGCAGCCGCGGGCAGGCTCCACGCCCGGGCGCAGCTGATGCCCGTCCTCGATGTGCTTCACCCGCTCGGTGGGCAGCACCCGCCGGGCACCACGCCGGCCGGACTGGACCTGGGCATCGCCAGCGGCTTCGGCGGCGACTTCCTGTCCCTGGGCCCGGCGAAGGTGTTCCTGGACGGGTCACTGCTCGGCGAAACGGCCGCGGTCAGCCATGACTACTGCAGCCACGGCGGGACGGACAACACCGGCAACACCGGCTACTTCCAGGCCGAACCGGAGGCGCTGCGGGCAAAGATCGAGGCCGCCTACGCGGCCGGCTGGTCGATCGCGGCGCACGCCATCGGCGACCGCGCCGTTGACCTCGCGATCGACATCATCACCGGCTGCGCCGCCAAATACGGCCCCCGGGCCGTGCCCAACAGGATCGAACACGCCTCGATGACCCGGCCCGAGCAGCTCCCGCGGCTGGCCGCCGCCGGCATCGCCGTCACCCCGCAGGCCAGCTTCTTCTTCGACGGCGGGGACGGCATGACGCTTTCGCTCGGCCCGGAACGGCTCGGCTGGGCCTACAGGGCCGCGTCGTTCCTTGCCGCGGGGGTGACGCTCGCCGGCAGCTCCGACCGCCCCGTGGCCGACGGCAACGTGCTCCGCGGAATGCAGGCCTTCGTGGACCGGGGCACCGCCTCCGGGGCCGTTTTCGGGAACCCGGACGAGCGGCTGAGCCCGTTCCAAGCCCTGGCGGCGTACACCACCGGAGCCGCAGTAGCCACGGGCACGTCCGGCATCAAAGGCTCACTGACCACCGGGAAGCTGGCCGACTTCACCGTCCTGTCCGGGTCCCCGCTCACCGCGGGCAGCATCGCCGACCTCGAGGTGCTGGCAACCGCCGTCGGGGGGAGCTTTACGTTCCGGACCCCCGGCCTCACATTCCCGGTTGCGGCCGATTCGGCCGCAACCGGTCCATTCTTCAGCGCAGCTACCAATCGTTCATAGGGGAACACCGTGACTACTGAGACCACTTTCAGCACCCGCGACGCCGCGTTCGTGCGGGACTTCCACAACATGAGTGAATTCGGCGCGACCGAGAACGGCGGCGTGGACCGGCAGGCGGCCAGCGTGCCGGACGGCCAGCAGCGGCAATGGCTTACGGGCCTGCTGGAGGCCAAGGGCTTCACCGTACGGTTCGACCGGGTCGGCAACCAGTGGGGCCTCTATGAGGCCGTGCCGGGTGCCCCCTTCGTGGTGGTGGGATCCCACATGGATTCCCAGCCGACGGCGGGTCGCTACGACGGCGCGTACGGCGTGCTCGCCGCAACCCACGCGGCCTTCCGGCTCGTGGAGCAGTGGGCCGCGGCCGGAGCAGCCGGGCAGCCCCGGTTCAACATCGCGGTGGTCAACTGGTTCAACGAGGAGGGCTCCCGCTTCAAGCCGTCCATGATGGGCTCCTCCGTCTACACCGGAAAGCTCGAACTCGAGACCGCGCTGGCCACCACGGACGCGGCCGGAGTCTCGGTCCGCGAGGCCCTGGACGCGATCGGCTGCCGCGGCAGCTATGAGGGCCCCGAAGCCGCGTACTGCGCCGAGATCCACATTGAGCAGGGCCGGAGCATGGAACGCGAAGGCATCACCATCGGGCTGGTGAACTCCAACTGGGCGGCCAACAAATACGAGTTCGTGGTCCACGGCGAGCAGGCCCACACCGGGTCCACCGTGATTGCCGACCGGAAGGACGCGCTGCTGGGCGCGTCCATGATGGTGGTCGCCGCCCGGGAACTCGCCGACACCTACCCCGGCATGCTGCACACGTCCGTCGGGCAGCTGAATGTCTACCCCAACTCGCCCGTGGTGGTGCCGTCCCGGGTGAGCCTGCTGCTGGACCTGCGCAGCGCCGACGAAGCTGTCCTTGCCGAGGCGGACGCCCTGCTGGACAAGCGGATCGCCGGGATCGAGAAGCTGGCGAACGTCACGGTGGAGCGCAACCACTCCCACACGTGGCCCGTGACCCCCTACCAGCCAGAGGGCGTTGAACTCGCGGCCAAGGTGGCGGCGGACCTGGGCCTGGCGAACAAGCCGGTCATGACCTTGGCCGGGCACGATTCGACCAACATGAAGGACCTTGTCCCGACGGTGATGCTGTTCGTGCCCAGCGTGGACGGGATCTCCCACAACGAGCACGAATACACCACGGATGAGGACATCGTGGCAGGGTTGACGATGCTCACCGAAGTCGTCAACCGGCTCTGCAACGGCGACCTGGCGGACGACGCCGCGGCACCGGTCAGTGCCTGATGGAACCCGGCGTCCTGGAGGCCGGCGTCGTTGAGCCCGCGGCGCTGAAGGCGGACGCAACCCGGGCCCGGCACGAAAGCCTGTGGGCCCTGCGCTCAGCAAACAGCACCTCGACAGAGGTCGGGGATATCTTCGCACTGGCCGCGCGGCCGGGCACGATATCCCTGGCCGGTGGCAACCCCGACGTGGACTCTTTGCCACTGGATCTGCTGGGCCGTAGCGCCGCCCGAATCCTGTCCGGCCAGGGCTCGCGGGCGCTGCAGTATGGCGGCGGCCAGGGAACCGAGGAGCTCCGCCGGCAGATCTGCGCCGTGATGTCGCTTGAAGGCATTTGCGACGCGGACCCGGAGGACGTCGCCGTCACCGTCGGCTCCCAGTCCGGACTCGACACCATCACGAAGATCCTCTGCGACCCCGGCGACACCGTCCTGACGGACGACGCCACCTACATGGGAGCACTGGGAACCTTTGCCACCTACCAGGTCAAAGTCCATCCGGCAGCGACGGACGCGGACGGCCTCATCCCAGAGCTCCTGGAACGTCGAATTTCCGAGTTGCGGGCGGACGGCTACAGGATCAAATTCCTCTACACCATTCCGAACTTCAACAACCCCACGGGTGTGACCCTGGCCAGCCACAGGCGGCAGCGCATCGTGGACATCTGCCAGGAGGCCAACATTCTGGTGGTGGAGGACAACCCCTACGGCCTCCTGCGCTATGAGGGCGGGTTGCTTCCTCCCCTGCGCGCCGGGAATCCGCTGGATGTCCTGTATCTGAGCTCATTTTCGAAGATCTTCGCCCCCGGCCTGCGGCTGGGGTGGGCCCTGATCCCGCGACATTTGAAGCAACGATTCCTCATCGCGGGCGGCTCCAGCACCCTGTGCCCGCCGGCGTTCAACCAGATGTTGACCTCTGCGTACCTGCGGGACTTTGACTGGGAGGGTCAGCTCGACGTGTCCCGAGGCATCTACCGGCAGCGCCGGGACGCCATTCTGGCCGCCCTAGAAAACCAGATGCCGGCAGGGATCACCTGGACCCGGCCAGAAGGTGGTTTCTTCACATGGCTGACTCTCGATCCCGCTGTGGACACTCATGCGCTGGTCCACCGGGCCGCAAGCGCTGGCGTGGTGGCCTTCCACGGAGCTCCCTTCATGCCGCTGAATGAGCGTACCAACCAGCTCCGCCTGGCGTTCAGCGCACTGACCCCGGAGCTCATCGCGGAGGGCATAGGCCGCTTGGCGCCGGTGATCGCGGCCTCCTGAGGCGCAAGACCTAACAAATAAAGCAAAGGGCGGGTCCGGGCTTCTGGGCGGTTCTAGCGGTCGTTGCAACACCCAGAATTTTTGGGAGTTGCAACGACCGTGTCGTCTTTAAAGAAAGAATCTGCCGCCCGGAGGAAATGCACGCCGGAGCAGAAGGATCAGTTCTTTGCTGTTCTGGACCGGCTTGGGAGTGTGAGCGCGGCCGCACGGGATCTCGGATTCAATCAGATGACCTGTTACCAGTGGGACCATAATGCGCGACCGACCGAGCGCGCCTCGCGGAACCGGAAGGCTGGCCAGAGGAAATACACGCGTGAGCAGAAGGACGAGTTCTTCCTCGTGTTCGACCGGCTCAAGAGCACGCGGAAGGCAGCCAGGGAGCTCGGCTTGAACCCCGACACGTGCGCCGGCTGGGTGCGTAAAGCCGGGCTGAAAAGCTACGGGCCGGAAGACCTCGAACACGTCGCCCAGGAGCTCAACGGCCGCCCACGTAAAACGCTCGGCTGGGATACCCCAGCCGAGCGTCTGCGTGATTTACTACTAACCACCTAACCAGCAGGTGTTGCAAGGACCCCTAGAAACCGCCCTGGCCCGGACCCGCCCCTTGCTTTTGCCTCGCGGCTGGTGCCCCCTAGGTGTACTGCCCAGGGAGGTTGGTTAAGCGGCTGATGGGCGGCTGGCCTCCGATTGCGGTGTGGGGCCTATGGTGATTGTAGTGGTGCAGCCATGCCGGGAGGGCGTTTCTGCGGGCTGATTCCGTGGCGTAGAAGCGCTTGAAGG
>NZ_JBFTGZ010000017.1:0-109949 GCF_056393985.1 Arthrobacter sp. 10T425
GCCACCACCACCAAAATCGCCGACACCACCGGGCTCAGCTACACCGACACCAACCGCCCCGCCGGAACCTGGTACTACCGCGTCACCGCCACCGACGCCGCCGGCAACACCGGCCCCGGCTCCAACGAAGCCACCGCCACCACCCAACCCGGTGCCGGCGGGACTGCGACCGTGCTGGCTGTCGGCGACATCGCCTGTGCCCCCGGCTCAGTTGTCACCTCGTCGGCGTGCCGCCATGGCGACGTCGCCGCGGTGGTCGCGGCCCAGGCGCCCGACAGGTTCATCGCCCTTGGGGACCTTCAGTACCAGAACGCCACCCTTGCCGAGTTCATGGGGGCCGGCGGCTACAACGACACATTCGGCGCCCTTAAGGCCATCACCTCTCCGGTGCTCGGCAACCATGAATACCAAGACAACACCCGCGGCTATTTCGACTATTTCTATGGCCCCGGCGTCACCACGGGCGACTTCGGGCCCCGGACGGACGGCTACTACTCGACGACGATCGGGGCCTGGACCTTCATCGCCCTGAACAGTGAATGCGGGCCCGGCGGGGTGAGCGGTGGATGCGGCGTCGGCAGCCCGCAATATTTGTGGCTGCAGGACCGTCTCACCAATTCCCCGACGGCGTGCACCCTCGTGGCGGCGCACCATCCGCGCTGGTCAACGGGCGTGAACCACGGCTCCTACCCGGAGCTGGGACCCATGTGGGACCTCATGGCCGGTCACGGTGTCGATGTCATGATTTCCGGGCACAACCACGTCAGCGAGATCTTCAAACCGATCGGCGCCTCCGGCTCAGGTGCGGTACCGGCGCTCTCCCCGACCGGGATCCGGTCCTTTACCGCGGGCGCCGGCGGGGCGGATCTCCAGGCGTTGTCGGCCAACACCGATCCCCTTCTGACCGCAATGGTGGCCCGTGGCCGAAGCGCCTTCGGACCGCTCAAATTGACCCTGAACGCGACGTCCTACTCCTGGCAGTTCCTCCCCCTTCCCGGCATGACGTTTACGAACGTGGGCACCACCGGTTCCTTCTCCGGCAGCGACACTTGCCACTGACACCCGCCCACTCCCGCCGCCGCCACGCCCGGAATCTCGTCGATTTGGAATAGATTTCTACGCAGTGTAGAACTGAGGCATAGATAGTTGTATTTGAAATGCAAGTATCGCCGCGGACCCGGCTGACGACGCCGGGCCACTACCTCAGGAGTCAACATGCTCTCGGACAAGTCCTTCCCCGTCATCGAGGCCACCCTGCCGCTGGTCGGTTCCCGGATCGGGGACATCACCCCCAAGTTCTACGCCCGCCTCTTCGCCGCCCACCCCGAACTGCTGGACGGCCTGTTCAGCCGCTCCAACCAGCGCTCGGGCAATCAGCAGCAGGCCCTGGCCGGAAGCATCGCCGCCTTCGCCAGCCACCTGGTGAACAACCCGGACACCCTGCCGGAGACCGTGCTGTCCCGGATCGCGCACCGCCACGCTTCCCTCGGCATCACCGAACCGCAGTACCAGGTGGTCTACGAGCACCTCTTCGCCGCCATCGCCGAGGACCTGGCCGAGGTCATCACCCCGGAAATCGCCGAAGCCTGGACCGAGGTCTACTGGCTCATGGCGGACGCCCTCATCAAGCTCGAGAAGGGCCTCTACGCCGCACAGGCCAACGCCAAGATGTGGACCCCCTGGAAGGTTGCCGCCAAGACTCCGGCCGGCACCGGCTCCATGACCTTCACGCTGGAACCGGCAGACGACACCCCCATCACCGCGGCGCTGCCGGGCCAGTACGTCAGCGTCAAGGTCACGCTTCCGGACGGGCTCCGCCAGGTCCGCCAGTACTCCCTCTCCGGCGACGCCGGCACCAGCCGCAGCTTCACCACCAAGCTCGACGACGGCGGCGAGGTCTCCCCCGTGCTGCACAACAATGTGGCCGTGGGCGACGTCATCGAAATCTCCAACCCCTACGGCGAAATCACGCTCAAGGAAGGCGACGGCCCCGTGGTCCTGGCCTCGGCCGGCATCGGCTGCACGCCCACGGCGTCCATCCTGCGCTCCCTGGCCGAGTCCGGCTCGGACCGCCAGGTCCTGGTGCTGCACGCCGAAAGCAACCTGGACAGCTGGGCGCTGCGCTCCCAGATGACAGACGACGTCGAACGCCTGGACGGCGCCGACCTGCAGCTCTGGCTCGAGCAGCCCGAAGCCGGTTCCAACGCGGGCTTCATGTCCCTGCGCGAGGTGGACCTCCCGGCCAACGCCTCGCTCTACCTGTGTGGCCCGCTGCCGTTCATGAAGAACATCCGCAACGAGGCCATCAACGCCGGCATCCCGGCCACGAAGATCCACTACGAGGTCTTCGGCCCGGATATCTGGCTCGCCAGCTAAAACACTCATCGACGGCGGCCCCGCACCTCTTCGTGAAGGTGGGGGCCGCCGTCGTGAAGAGGTGCAACGGAGCCCGCGCAGAGCGTCAACCCGCCGACGGCACCCCGGTGATCGCGTGGCCGAAGCGCAGGAGGTTGCCGGGGTCGTACGTGGACTTCGCGGACCGCATCCGCTCGTAGACCGCGGGAGTCCAGGCCCGGGCCCGGTCCTCCTCGTCGCCCGGTGCGCCATGGAAATTGACCAGCGTGTACCCGGTGGAGTGGGGAGCCATCGCGGCCAGGATCCCGCTGATGGAGGCCGATACGGCCTCGGCAAGGGGCGGTATGTTGAACCCGACGAGGAACAGCAGGAAGGCCGCGTCCCGCCCCGACACGGCGTCCGGCACCGCATCCGGCATAGCCCCCGGCCGGGACAGTGCAGTCCGGGCCAGCGCGCCGCCGAGCGGCCGCACCTCCACGAGCAGCAGCGGGCAGACCGAACCGTCCCCGGTGAGCTCGAGCAGGTCAGCCACCGCATCTTCGCCGAAATCCTTCAGGAGCGCGCCGCCGTCCATGAAGGGCAGCGGGTCCGCCGGGTCCATGTGGATCTGGTCAACGTCGAGGTAACTCATGGGCCCGGCCGTGTCCATCAATGGGGTCGAGACCGCCCGCATCGGGGCAAGCAGCGCGTCGCCGGCCTCGCGCTTGCCCAGGAAGGCAAAGCGCAGGTGCACGACGAACTGGTTCCGCAGCGGCTCGGGAACGAAGTCCATGTCCGGAAGCCGCAGCAGCGAGATCGAGGGTGAGGCATCTTCGGGCAGCGTGGGCAGCCAGTGACGGAAGGCAGCCAGGACGGTGGCCGCATCCGCCCCGGGATAGATGATGCCGCCGCCGTAGAAATCACTGAACGGAAAGAGACTGAACTCGAGGGCGGTCACGATCCCGAGGTTGCCCTTGCCGCCGCGCATCAGTGCAAACAGCTCGGCCTCGGCGTCGGCGTCGATCCGCCGCAGCTCGCCGTCGGCCGTGACAATCTCCATGCTGCGGACATGGTCCGCCGCGAAGCCGTGCGCGCGGCCGAGCACGGGCAGCCCGCCGCCGAGCGTGTAGCCGACGACGCCGACGTCGGTGCTGGAGCCGTGCAATCCGAGGAGCCCGTGCGGCACGCTGGCCTCCAGGAGGGTGCGCCACTTCACCCCGGCGCCGACGCGCGCGGTGCGTTCATCCGGATCGATCTGCACGTCCTGCAGCCGGCGCGTGTTGATGAGCAGGCCGCCATCGATCGCCGATTCGGCGCCGTGCCCAGTGGACTGGACGGACACGGGAAGCCTACGCTCGGCCGCCCACTTAACCGCCGCCACGACGTCCCGGGCATCTGCGGCCCCCAGAACGACCTCGGGCCGGTGCACTGTTGCGACGTTGAAGGCGAACGTCTCCGCCGCGAATTCGGGGCTGTCCGGCAACGCGACCGGGCCGCTGACAGCGCTGGACAAAGCATCGATGTCGTCGTTGACAAGCATGAGGAACTCCTGAGTCTCGCTTACCGCGAGCAGGTCGGGGGCGCGGCCGCACCCGCCCGGAATGCCCCCAGCGCACGCTCCAATCGTCGGCCGGCCCGGCTGATGGAATGCGGACAAGCCTAGGGATCTGGCCGGACGCGGCCTAGGGACCTAAGTCCCGGCGTCACGCACCCAACGAAAGCGGCGGCCCTGCATCTTGCGAGAGATCCTGGGTTCTAACGGTCGCTGGTTAAACCGCAACGCGGGGTCACTTACGGTCCATCCACAGTGGTGGGATGGGCCGTAAGTGACCCCGCGTTGCTTAGAGTTGTGCGGGCTACTACTGCTCGGCAGCCATGCGCTCCTTCAGTCCTGCGAGTTCGGCGCGCAGCGCCTCGGGCAGCGAGCTGCCGAAGTTGGCGAACCACTCCTCGATCGAGGCCAGCTCGGTGGTCCACTCTGCGGGGTCGACACGGACGGCCTCTTCAACCTGGGCCGGGGTCATGTCCAGGCCCTTGAGGTCGATCGCGTCAGCGGTGGGGACGAACCCGATGGGGGTCTCCACGGCGTCGGCCTTGCCCTCGAGGCGTTCGATGGCCCATTTCAGGACCCGGGCGTTGTCACCGAATCCGGGCCAGGCGAATCCGCCCTCGGAATTGCGGCGGAACCAGTTGACCAGGAAGATCTTGGGCAGCCGCTCCGGGTTGGCCTTCGCGGACAGGTTGACCCAGTGGTTCAGGTAATCGCCTGCGTCGTAGCCGATGAAGGGCAGCATGGCCATCGGATCCCGGCGGACAACGCCGACGGCACCGGCTGCCGCGGCGGTGGTCTCCGAGGACAGGGTGGAGCCCATGAAGATGCCGTTGGACCAGCTGCGCGCCTCGGTGACCAGCGGGATGGTGGTCTTGCGGCGGCCGCCGAACAGGATCGCGGAAAGCTCCACGCCGTCCGGGTTGTAGTACTCCTCGGCCAGCATGTCGATCTGGTCGATCGGCGTGCAGAAGCGGGAGTTCGGGTGGGCGGCGGGCTTGTCCGAATCCGGGGTCCAGGAGTTGCCCTGCCAGTCGGTCAGGTGCGCGGGTACCTCATCGGTCATGCCCTCCCACCACACACCGCCGTCGTCCGTCAGGGCGACGTTGGTGAAGATGCTGTGGCCCTTGGCGATGGCGCGCATCGCGTTGGGGTTGGTGCCCCAGCCGGTGCCCGGAGCCACGCCGAACAGGCCGGCCTCGGGGTTGACGGCGCGGAGCTCGCCTTCCTTGCCGAACCGCATCCAGGTGATGTCGTCACCGAGGGTTTCGACTTTCCAGCCCTCGATGGTCGGATCCAGCAGCGCGAGGTTGGTCTTGCCGCAGGCCGAAGGGAAGGCGGCGGAGATGTAGTAGTTCTTCTGCTCCGGCGAGGTCAGCTTGAGGATGAGCATGTGCTCGGCCAGCCAGCCTTCATCGCGTGCCATCACCGAGGCGATGCGCAGGGCGTAGCACTTCTTGCCGAGCAGGGCGTTGCCGCCGTAGCCGGAGCCGAAGGACCAGATGGAGCGCTCCTCCGGGAAGTGGACAATCCACTTGTCCGGGTTGCAGGGCCACGGGACATCGGCCTGGCCGGGGGCCAGCGGGGCGCCCAGGGAGTGCAGGGCGGGGACAAAGAACGCGTTGGTCGCGGTGATCTTGTCCAGGACCTCGGTGCCGATGGTGGCCATGATCCGCATGGAGGCGACAACGTAGGCGCTGTCGGTGATCTCGACGCCGAACTTGGGGTCCTCGGCGTCGAGGTGGCCCATCACGAAGGGGATCACGTACATGGTGCGGCCGCGCATGCAGCCGGCGAACAGGCCGTGCAGCTTTTCCTTCATCTGCGCCGGGGCCATCCAGTTATTGGTGAAGCCTGCGTCGTGCTCGTTCTCGGAGCAGATGAAGGTCTGCTCTTCGACGCGGGCCACGTCGGCGGGGTCGGAGAAGGCCGCGAACGACTTGGGGAAGAGGTCCTCGTTGAGGCGGGTCAGGGTGCCGGCGGCAACGAGCTCGTCCGTCAGCCGGGTGTTTTCCGCTTCGGACCCGTCAACCCAGTAGATCCGGTCCGGCTGGGTCAGTTGAGCTACCTCTTCTACCCATGCCAGTAGACCGGCATGTGTGGTGGGTGCTTTTTCAAGCAACGGCAGTCGCGCCAGATCTCCCATTACGGTTCCCTTCCTCGGGTTCAGTGGTGTGTCCTAAATGCTAGGGCTCGGCAGGGGGCCCATTTCGGGCCCGGACGTGGGATGACCGGGGCGGAGCAAATCAAAAACCGCGGAAATTCAAGGAACTGGCCGGCCATCATCCCTCCTTTTTGTGACTAAGGTCACGTAGACCGGTCTAGTCAGCTAGATTACACCCGCTTCGATTTGTAACTGGGCCCGGGCTCGCGTAAAGTAATTCGAGGTTCGGGGAGAGAGAAGTTCTCCAAGAGCCGAGAATGCGCCCATAGCTCAGCTGGATAGAGCGTCTGTCTACGGAACAGAAGGTCAGGGGTTCGAATCCCTTTGGGCGCACAGATGAAGATCCGCCCCGGTTCGCCGGGGCGGATCTTTTGCTTTAACCGCCGGATGCCCTAGGCGCCAGGGCGCCGGCCCGGCTGCTTTAGGCGCCAGGCTGGGCGCCGGCGCGGCCGCCTTAGGCGCCGGCGGCAGCTGTTGGGCCGGAGCGGCCCGGCAGCAGGTCTCAGGCCGTGGACCGGACGATGATGTTGCGGATGTCGTCGAAATGCGTGCTGAGCCGCTCGGAGGCGAGTGCCTTGTCCGCCGTTGCGACAGCCTCATAGATCCCCCGGTGCACTGCGGCCGTTGCCTGCAGGTCGACGGCGTACGGCCCGCCGAGTTCGAGGTGGATCCGGCGGTAGACCTTCCAGAAGACGTCCATCAGGCTGATCAGCAGGTCGTTGTTCAGCGGCTCGAAAAGCCTGCGGTGGAACTCCGCGTCGGCCTCGATGAACGGCTCCCCCGCGTCGGCCAGCGCTTCCATGCGGTTCACGGACTCCTCCACGGCGGCCAGCTGTTCGGCGCTGATCCGGTCCATGGCGGCGCCGACCAGGCCGGATTCGAGTGCCTGCCGGACCTCCACGAGCTGCAGGGCTTCCTCGCCCTGGTGGCGCAGCGACAGCCGGGCGCGGAAGGTGAGCCCGTCGGTCAGGGCCTCAAAATTGCTCGGCGCCACGAACATGCCGAATCCGTGGCGGATCTCAATGACACCCAGCGCCTGGAGCGCCTTCAAGGACTCCCGCAGGGTGTTGCGGCCGACGCCGAGTGCCGCCGTCAGCTCGTTTTCGGTCGGCAACGGGTCGCCGGGAACCAGGTCGCGCTCCAGGATCAGCTCCAGGATGTCCGACTGGAGCGCCCGGAGCCGGGCCTGGGCGCTGAACCTTGCCAGCGGTATGGCCGGGCCTGTTGTCATGTTGCGTGCGGCCATGGCCGCCTCCTCCCCCAAGTGTGGTCCCAACAGTATCGACCGTCCCCCGTCCTGCAAAGGGTTCGGCCCGGCACATTACGCCGGAAGCCCGCATCGCCGGAGCCCGGAGCTCCCCCGGATCCGGCCATGGCCCCGGCGTAGGCTGGTGCCATGACGGCACAGATTGAGCGGGAATTCGATGTCATTGTGATCGGCGCCGGGGCCGTGGGCGAGAATGTGGCGGACCGTGTGGTCCGCGGCGGCCTGACAGCAGTGCTCATCGAGGCGGAGCTGGTCGGCGGCGAGTGCTCGTACTGGGCCTGCATGCCTTCGAAGGCCCTCCTGCGGCCGGGCACTGCGCTGCATGGCGCGCAGACGGTCCCCGGCGCCCAGGAAGCGGTCACCCGCACCCTGGATCCGGCAGCCGTGCTGAAGCGCCGGGACTACTTCACCTCGAACTGGCAGGACGACAGCCAGGTCAAGTGGGTGGAGGACACAGGCATCGAACTGATCCGCGGCCACGGCTGGATCACCGCCCCGCGGCACGTCGAGGTGGCCGGGCTGGACGGCAACAGCTACGCACTCACGGCCCGGCACGCCGTGGTGGTCGCCACGGGCTCCGCCCCGAACCAGCCGCCGGTCGAGGGGCTTCACGACGTCGAGTACTGGACCACGAGGGAGGCGACCTCAGCCCGCGCGGTTCCCCCGCGGCTTGCGGTCCTCGGCGGCGGCGTTGCCGGCGTCGAACTCGCCCAGGCCTATGCCCGGCTTGGTTCGTCCGTGACGCTCGTGGCCCGCGGCGGGCTCCTGGGTGTTTTCCCGGAGCAGGCCGCGGATCTGGTCGCTGCCGGCCTGCGCGCCGATGGCGTCGACCTCCGCCTGCACACCGGCACGCGGAGCGTGCATGAGAACGACGACGGCTCCCTCACTGTCATGCTCGACGGCGGCCCCACGGGCGGCCCCAAGGACGGCCCCAAGGACGGCCCGGGCGCCGGGACCGCTGACGGCACGGCCCATGGCGCCACGATCACGGCGGACAAGCTGCTCGTCTCCACCGGCCGGCACCCCGCCCTAGAGGGACTCGGCCTGGACAGCGTCGGCCTCCCGGCACCCGAGGGCGGGACCCTGCGGCTCACCACCGATTCCACCGGACTAGTCCACCACGCCACCGAGAACGATGTGTCCGGCAACCCGTGGCTCTACGCTGCCGGCGACGCCGCCGGACGGGCCATGCTGACGCACCAGGGCAAGTACGGTGCGCGGGCCACCGGAGACGCCATTGCCGCCCGGGCCAAGGGCGAACTCACCGGCGAGCCGGCACCGTGGAGCCGCTTTGCCCAGACGGCCTCCGAGCACGCGGTGCCGAACGTGGTGTTTACCGATCCGGAGCTGGCGAACGTCGGCCGGACCATGGCGCAGGCGGAGAAGGACGGCTTCCGGGCCTCCGCCGTGGAACTCCCCATCCAGGTGGCCGGCTCCTCGCTGCACGCCGAACACTATGAAGGGTGGGCGCAGCTGGTCATCGACGAGGACCGCAAGGTGCTGCTGGGCGCCACGTTCGCCGGCCCGGATGTCGCCGAACTCCTGCACGCAGCCACCATTGCGGTGGTGGGGGAAGTCCCGCTGGACCGACTGTGGCACGCCGTGCCCTCCTATCCGACCATCAGCGAAGTCTGGCTCCGCTTGCTGGAGGAGTACGGCCTCTGACCCGTTGATCACAAGCAGCTGTTCTATTTGAACTGACCAGTCAGTTCGGTTAGCCTTGAAGCAGACCAGACCCTGCGAAAGGCTTACATGCTCTCCGTGCAACAGCTCCGTGTGAACGGGCGCCGGAATGACCTGCTCCCACCCACGTCCCTTGAGGTACGTGCCGGGGAGCTGCTCTTGGTTGAAGGCGACGGCCAGGACCAGCGAACAGCCCTCGCCCTCATACTCAGCGGCCGGATGAAGCCCTCCGGGGGAGTGCTCAGCTGGGACGGAAATTCCAAGATTAAGCGCCTCCGGTTGGCCAGTGCACTCGTGGACTCCCCCGGTGTCAACGAGCCCGAACAGCATCTCAGCGTGGGCGACCTCGTCACCGAGGACCTCGCGCTCATCCCCCGGCGCTATCGGGGTGCTCTGCTGAGCAAACCCTGGCTCAAGGTCAACCGCTTCGAGGACATTGCCGGCCTCTGGACCGAACAGATTCCGGCCCGGCGGCGCGTCGAACTGCTCACCGCCCTTGCCCTGGCCAACCCCGGAACAGATCTGCTGGTGGTCGATTCTCCGGACAGGCACAGCGCAGATCCCGCGGACTGGCTTCCCAGGCTGGAAGATCTGGCGCACGACGGCGGCCGGCCGCTCGCCGTCGTCGTCACCGTCGCGGCACTGCCGGACGGCTGGACCGGGCCCTCCGCCGCAATCGGGAACGCCGTTGAGGCTGCCGCCGCAACGGTTTCCATCGTTGACGCATCCGCGGACCCCTCCCAGCCTGATGCGCAGAAGACAGAAGGCCATCCCGCGAAACACCGGAACCCTGAACACATCCCGTTCGAAACCGAGGCCCTAAAGTGACTGTTCTGCGGCTGGCCCGCTCCGAGCTCAAGCGCATGACTGGCGGGCTCCTGCCCAAACTGACCATCCTGGCGCTGACCATGGTGCCTTTGTTGTACGGCGCGGTGTATCTCTACGCCAACTGGGATCCGTACGGGAACCTGGACCAGATCGACGCCGCCTTGGTAGTCGAGGACACCGGCGCGTCCGCCAGCAACGGGACCCGGCTCGAGGCGGGGAAAAAGGTCGCCGACAGCCTCGTGGACGGCCACGTCTTCAACTGGCAGAAAGTCACCACCGCCGCGGAAGCGGACCAGGGCGTGAGCAGCGGCAAGTATGCGTTCGCGCTCAAGATTCCCAAGGACTTCTCGGCCAACCTGGTTTCCCCGGGCAGCTTTGACGCCGCGAACCAAGCCATGCTGAATGTCACCACCAACGATGCCAACAACTACGTCCTCAGCAACATCGTGGACAAGCTGACCACTGCCGTGCATTCGACGGTTGCCAAGGAAGTGGGCGAGGAGACTGCGAACCAGCTCCTGACGGGCTTCGGCACAATCCATACTCAAATAGTCCAGGCCGCCGACGGGGCCGGAAAACTCTCCGACGGCGTTGCCAGACTCCGGGACGGGGCAGCCAGTTTGCATTCCGGAACGAGCCAGCTGAACGGCGGAGTCGCAGAACTCGCCGCCGGCCAAATGAAGCTGCGCGATGGCGCCAACCAGCTCAATTCAGGCGCCGGCCAGCTCAGCGCCGGCCTGACGCAGCTGGAGGACAGGACGGCCACACTCCCTGCCGACTCACAGAAACTCGCGGACGGCGCCGCGCAAGTCGCGGCGGGAAACGCGGCATTGAACACGAAAGTCCAGGACGTCGTCGGGCAACTCAGCGCTGCCGACAAGGGCCTCCGGGACCGTGTGGTGCAATCCAACAGCCGTCTGGTTGCCGCCGGGATCATCACCCCCGACCAGGCCGGCAAAATCCTGGCCGATTTCGATACCGCCGCAGCCTCAAGCCCGGTGGCCGATGCGAAGTCCAGAATCCAAACAGATGCAGCCCAGATCCAGCAGCTTGCCGACGGATCCGCCGCCGTAAGTTCCGGGGCGGCCAAACTTGCGGGAGCAACGCCGGCCCTGACTGATGCCATCTCAAAGGCTTCAGCCGGCGCCAACCAGCTCTCGGCCGGCTCGGCCGCGCTGGCCGCGGGCGAGCAGAGCGCTGTCGACGGCACTGCCAGGCTCGCAGATGGCGCCCGGCGGCTCGACGACGGGGCGGGCCAGCTGGAGGACGGCGCCCGCACGGCCTCGGATGGCGCCGCCACCCTGGCCTCAGAGCTGGACAAGGGTGCCGGGAAGATCCCCAATCCCGATGATGCCCAGAAGAACAGCCTGTCAAAGGTGATCGCGGACCCTGTTGCCGTCAGCGACGTCTCTCAGGCCAAGGCTGCGTCGTACGGTGCCGGCCTGGCGCCATTCTTCCTGACCCTGGCCCTGTGGATCGGCGTATTCATGCTGGTCCAGGCCATGCGGCCCATCACGCAACGCGCACTGGCGTCCAACGCCCCGTCATGGAAGATCGCCGTCGGCGGCTGGCTGCCATTCTTTGCCGTTTCAGTCATCCAGGCCACGCTGCTCACCCTCGTGGTGGACCTGGGCCTGGGCCTCAAGCCCGCCCACCCGGTGCTGATGTGGTTGTTCATGTTGGCCGCCGCTATGGCCTTCAGTGCCATCATCCAGGGCGTCGTGGCCCTGCTGGGAACTCCCGGAAAATTCGTGGTGCTTATCCTGCTGGTCCTGCAGCTGGTTTCCTCCGGCGGAACCTTCCCGTGGCAAACCACCCCGCAGCCGCTGCACTTTGTCCACGAGGCGCTGCCTATGGGTTATGTGGTGGCCGGCATGCGGCACCTGATCTACGGCGCGGACCTTTCCTTGATCGTGCCCACGGTGGTTGGCCTCCTTGGGTACACTGTGCTCGGGGCGGCGCTTTCCACGCTGGCCGTTCACAAGCACAAGTTCTGGACCCTGAAGTCCCTAAAACCGGAGATCGCCGTATGAGCACAGTGGGGGCCGGGGAGAAGAAACTCCGTCCCGCCCGCACGAACGCCACGAAGCAGAAACTGTTCGAGGCGTCCATGGATCTGATCGGGGAGCGCGGCGCGGCGGGCGTGACGGTGGACGAGATCGCCACGGCAGCCGGGGTGTCCAAGGGCACGGTGTATTACAACTTTGGCAGCAAGTCGGACCTGATCGCCCAGCTGCTGCGCCACGGCGTGGACATCCTCCTGGCGCGGCTGCTGAGTGTCCGCGACGGCTCCGCCGACCCCCTCGCCGCCATGGAGGAAATGATCGGCCAGGCCATGGACTTCATGGCCGAGTACCCCTCCTTCGCCCGGCTTTGGGTCAGCGAAAGCTGGCGGACCCCGAGCGAATGGCAGGACACCTTCGCCGAGCTCCGCGGGCGCCTCCTCGCGGTGATCGGCTCTGCCATCGACGGGGTCGCCGCCGTCTATCCCGTGGATTCCGCCGTTTCCCGGGGCAGCCTGGAAACGGCGATCTTTGGGGCCTGCTTCGTGGTGGGACTGGACCGCCAGACGTACAACCCGGAGCGGACCAGGGAGCAGAGTGTGGCCGCAATCATGGCCTCCATGCGCGGCTACGTCGTGAAGCAGCCGCCTGCTCAGGCATGATTATTCACATGCGTCACATGGGTACCAACGGGAAAGTCGCCATCGGAGCGTTTCTCACTGCCCTGGCACTTCTGGTCCTGACCGGAATCACCCTGCAAGAGTGGGTGCTGGTGTGGTTCGTCGGTGCGGCCGCGACGGCCTATGTGGCCTGCGTGGCGGAGGTGGTGGTCCGGCGCCGGCACAAGACTTTGGCCGCGAGCGGGGTCGGCAGCATCCTCTTCATCGCGTTCGGGGTCGCTTTCCTGCGCCAGTGGGGGCTGGCCTTCAACCCCGATCCCGACGCCCTGTCCACGCGCGTCGATTCCGAGCATCCGGATTTGTACTTCTATCTGGCCGCGGCCGCCGGAGCCGTCACCTTACTGTTGCTGTTCGCCGGCACTGTTCTGCCTGGCAGGAGCCGCGGCCGGCGTTCCCCGGGCCGTGCTCCGCGACGCCGCCCGGCGCCCGGCGCGCGGGGAGCGGGGGCCAGGTCTGCGAATCCGCGGCCCTCCGCACCGCGGCCGACGTCGAGAGGAACCGCCCCGCGCCCGGCGGCTCCGCGGGCGGCTGCTCCGCGGGCCACTGCTCCGCGGGCCACTGCCCGGCCCGCGGCCAAGTCACCGGCGAAGACACCGATCAAGCCAGCTGCGAAGACACCGGCCAAGTCGCCTGCCCCCAAATCACCAGCCCGGGCCTCGGCCCGCCGCTGAGTCCCGCGCATCACCACCCGGCGGAGAGGTTCAGCACCGGATTTCCGCCGGAAGCCAGCCCAGGAGTTCAGCTCAGAGGTTTCGAGGCTTGTCTTCCCGTGGGGTGGCATCCGGGCCCGGGGCCGTGTCGGTCCGGGTTACGTCCTCGCGGCTGCGCTGGTCTGCTGACACTTGCTGGCCGGACACTTGCTGGCCGGACGCCGGCTCGCCGGACGCTGGCTCGCCGGAAGACACTTGCTGGCCGGACGTTTGCTGGCCGGGAACGTGGCTGCCCGGTGTGGGTTCGGCGGCGGCCCTCTCGGCGCGCAAATCCCCGCGGGTCGGCATCTGCCCGCTTTCGCCGCCGCGTTCAGATGTGACTACGTCCGGGTCCACTTCGTCGGCTTTGCGCAGTTGCTCCTGCGCGCCGGAGCGGACGCTTTCGGCTTCTTCCTGGCGCTTGCGGGCTTCCTGCCGCAGCCGCTCGGCCTCGAGGTCGGCCTCCTGCGCGTCGGCCTCGGCACGGGCCGCCTTGGCGTCGCGTTCCCGCGCAGCGAATTCGTCGGCCTTGGCCTGTTCACGCATCTCGGCCGCACGGTTCCGGTCCGCGGCCACCTTGCGTTTGCGGCTGACCATGACCGCCACCGCTACGATCGCGAGCACCACGACGATGCCGACAATAATTCCTATGAGCTGCCCTGAATCCACGTTGATCACCTTTTCTCCGGGTTGCAACACATGCCCCAAAACCACTGGAAAAAACCACATGACTAAACAGCATCAGTAAACCGCAGATCGGCGCCGGTTGCTATGGATTCCGCAGCCCTCACCGGGCGGACCTGCGGCTATTTGGCGCGGGGGACCTTGAAGTGGGTCAGCTTGGCGTCCTGCCCGTCCAGTTCGGCCCAGGACTTTTCCGTTTCCAGGATGGTCAGCCCGCTGGTCGGATAGCGCGTGGCGGCGTCCATGTAGGCATCGTGGTCGGAGTCGCGCGACGCCAGATGCATCGCAAGGTCCTGCACCCCGGGCATGTGGGAAATCACCATGAGGGTGGTGACGGTGTCAGGGACGTGGTTGATGACGGCCAGCATGCGCAAAGCGGAGGCGGCGTACAGCCCATCCTCGAGCTTGGGCGTCGGCGCCTTGTCTCCGAGGGCATGGCACACCCACGTGCAGGTCTGGCGGGTCCGCAAAGCGCTGGAGCAGAGGATGAAATCAGGAACCACGCCGTGCTTGAGCAGCCACTTTCCGGCGACTGGGGCGTCCTTGTGGCCGCGTTCTTCGAGCGGCCTTTCGTGGTCGGCAACCCCGCCGGGCCAATCGGACTTGGCGTGCCGCATGATCACCAGCCGTTTGATGTGATGCGCGCTCATGCCCCAATCCTAGTGCGGCGGCTGGCCCACGGGCGCGCATCCCACCAGCGTCCGCTCAGTCTTCAAGGACAAAGGTCACTTCCAGCACGACATGCCAGGCAACGACGGCGCCGTCGCTGATTTCGACCTTCTGTTCCTTCACCCATGCCCCCGTGACATTGCGAAGGGTCTTATTGGCCCGGTCGACGCCCTCCTTGATGGCGGCATCGAACGAGGTCTTGGAGTTCGCGCTCAGGGTAGTAATCCGTGCAACAGACATGTCTTCCTCCCAATAGTCGGCTCAACGGTCCGAGACTACGCCGGCCCCCCGAAAGGCAACAGAGTCCAACCAAAACCACCAGCAGCGGCGGCAAAGGCCCGTCAGCCAGACCGCGCAAAGCCACGTTCCGGGTAGTGAGGGCGCTGTAGCGCAGCGGCACGTCCCGAAAGCGCCGTTGTCGCGTGAGCTCCGCCGTCGGGGTTCCCTGACCGTGGGCCCACGCCGGCGGGGGACCCGGCCTGAGCTTGCGAAGGCTGGGAGCCGGTGGGGACGTGCGAGGTTAGGGGGACGGCGGGAAGGGGCGAGCGCAGGCGCCGAGGGATCGTGCCGCGAAAGCGAAAGCGCCCGCTCCCTATGCAGGGGACGGGCGCTTTGCGTGAAGCTGAGGCTAGATCGAGTATTCCGGAGCGGCCCAGACAACCACCTCGGGGTGCTCGTAGAACCGGTAGCCCTGGCCGCGCACGGTGCGCACGGTGTTGGCGAGGCGGCCGAGCTTGGAACGCAGGCGGCGGATGTGGACGTCGATGGTCCGCTCGTTCGGGACCTCTTCGGCGTTCCGCCACAGGCCTTCGAGGAGCTCGTCACGGCCCACGGTGCGGGTGCCGTTCTCCACGAGGTAGTTCAGGAGCTCAAATTCCTTGAACGTGAGATTCAGGGATTCGCCGTCGAGGTGCACCTCACGGCGGGCGAGGTCGATCAGCACCCCGGACGGCCGCGGATCCTGCGGCTGCTGCAGGCGGGCGGTCTCGGTGCGCTGGCGGGCCCCCGCGGTGGGGTCACCGAAGGTCGAGCGGACGACGTCGAGGGCGGAACCCGGGGCACTGGCCGGCGCGACGGCGACGGCGGCATAGCTTTCGGCACCGGCCACGAGCGACTGTGCGTAGGCCCGGATTTCTTGGGCCAGCTTGGCGATGGATGTGCCGGCCGCGGCCGCGGTTTCCTCGTCGATGCCCATGTACAGCACGAAGCCGCGGGCGACGTTGTCGCTGGGGGCCGGACGGACCGGGCTGCCGGCACCCGGGGCGATCACCGGGGTGGGCGCCGTGGCGGGGGCGGGGGGGACGGCACGGAGCTGGCCGTAGGAGTCAGGGTTGTAGCCCTGCGCTGCATATCCGGGGGCGGGGAAGCTGCCCGTGGATCCGGCGGGGGCGAACGCGGAGCGCCCGCCAAAGCCCTGACGGATCCCTGAGGCCTGGCCGGCCTTGCTGGCGTTACGGACGGAGATGTGGACGTATCCGGATGCAACTGACATGGAATGCTTACCTCAATGTGAATGGCCGTCATCGCGGCTCGAATGCTTCTTTCCCCGCAATGAAATTGGGGAGGGGCGCCCGACTCTGGGCTGGGGGCGAATACCTGGAAACCTTTAGGGGTGTAAAAGTTAGGCGTGCATTCGACAACAGCGCATCTCGGTACCAGCGGGTGTGCTGATCCAGGAAGCTGCGGCTGCAGGTGCTGTTGAGTTCTTGTTCACAATTGAAGTGTGCAACGTAACAATGTAAACGTGCAAGTAACAATGGACCCCAGGTTCCACATAGTGAGACAGATCGAGGATTTGTAGCGCAAGTCACAATTCTGCAGCGGCAATAAAATAACAAGTGTTTTACTGACCGGAAGGTCAGCAAGTGCGCTTTCTCGAATATTATTCGGTCAAAGCGGACGACATCAGGCAAATCATTCACAGCACGGCAAGTTGGGCCAAACCGCGCCTGCCCACCGCCGCCTGCGAGGCGGTCCACGGAGTGGGCAGCCGGCATCGCCGCCGGCCAGGCACGGCGGCACTGCCTGCCAGGCACGGTGGCGATGCCGGCTGCGGCGGTTCAGTTCGACTGGCCGCTGGCCGTCGCCGCGACCACCATGACGGAGGCCGCCGTGTAGCCGGAGCCGTCCTTGGCCGCCACGATCCGCACCGTCCCGCCCGCCACGATGTCCGCGACGCTCAGCTGCGTGCCCGCGCCGCCGGCCTGCTGGCGCCGCTCTTGCAGATTACTCACCACGACGTCGCTGCCCAGCGCATAGCTGCGCGTGAAACCGTCGCTGCTCTTGACCGTCACGGAGGACGAGCTGACCTCGCTCACTGTGCCCAGCTGCTCGGCCATCGTGGTGTACGCGCTTCCTTGCAGCACCACGTATTCGGCGTGCACTGCCGCGGAAAGCCCGCTGCTCATCCCCCCGGCAGCGAAGTCGCCGGGACCGCCCTGCCCCGGCATGCCGCCGCCCGCGAAACCACCTTGCGCGGAACCGTCTTGCGCTGAACCTGGCGCGCCCGGGGCGACACCCTGGCCGCCGGGTCCGCTGGCGCCCGCCCCGCCGGCCGCACCGGTGGCTGCCGTTGCGCTTGAGGTGAGGGCATAGACGCCCGCCCCGGCGCCGACGGCCAGGACTGCGGCGGCCCCGGCGACGGCGAGCCCCCGCTTGAGGGTCCAGGGCTTTGCCGCCGAGGCCGTCTTGGCGGAAGTTCCCGGCGCGCCCCAGCCTGTGGCTGCGGCGGGCACAGGTTCCTGCCGGGGCATGCCCCAGGCAGGTTCCGAGGCCGGAACCGTCCAAACCGGCGGCGCGCCCCAGCCGCCGGCAGCGCCTGCTTCCGGCCGCCCGCCGTCAGCGTGTCCGGTTTGGACTGTTCCGCCGCCGTCGTGTCCGCCGTCGGAGTGTCCGCCGTCGGTGGGTCCGGCGCCGTGCTGCCAGGCAGTACGGCGTGTGGTTACCGGCGCGGGCGCCGCTGGCGCGCCGGTGGTGGGCGTGGGGGCTGGCTCGGGGGCTGGTCCGGAACCGGCTCCGGGATGCTGACCGCTCATGGTATTTCTCCTTTAGGGTGCGGATCGGTGTTCACCCCAGAGTGGTGAGCGATCCTGTGCCTGGGCTGTGCGGGCCGACAGCCCGGCCTGTGACGTTGGCGCCGGACGGTAAAGGGGTTTGAACATGGCCGGCGCGGCCCGTACGGTCCCGCAACGGCATCCAGCTCGCTAGGCTGGGATTCACAGGTGCCGCACAGGGTCCCCAAAGCCCCGCCTAACCGGCAGATCGGAGAGTTGTCCCCATGGCCACTTCGCACTCCATGACCAACAACCTTCCCCAGCTCACGCATCCGGACGGCTCCCCCATCCGCGCCCTCGTGGTGGATGACGAGCCCAGCCTCTCCGAGCTCATGAGCATGGGGCTGCGGATGGCCGGCTGGTCCGTGGCCGTGGCCGAGGACGGGCCCGGAGCCGTCCGGCTAGCCAAGGAGTTCCGCCCCGACGTGCTGGTGCTGGACGTGATGTTGCCCGGGTTCGACGGCGTCGAACTGCTGAACAGGATCCGCGCGTTCGCGCCGGAGGTGCCGGCGCTGTTCCTCACCGCCAAGGATGCCGTCCAGGACCGCATCACCGGACTGGCGGCCGGCGGCGATGACTATGTCACCAAGCCGTTCAGCATGGAAGAGGTGCTGCTGCGCCTGCACCGGCTGGTCCAGCGCTCCGGAGTGGCCGCCATGGACACCGCCGAACTCGTGGTGGGAGACCTCGTGCTCAACGTCGACACCCGCGAAGTCACCCGGGCCGGTGAGGAAATGCACCTGACCGCCACGCAGTTCGAGCTGCTGCGCTACCTCATGGAAAACCCGAAACGGGTCATCAGCAAGGCCCAGATCCTGGACCGTGTCTGGGACTACGACTTCGGCGGCCAGGCGAACATCGTGGAACTGTACATTTCCTACCTCCGCAAGAAGGTCGACGCCAACCACGCTCCGATGATCCACACGGTGCGCGGAGCCGGGTACGTCCTGAAACCGGCGGACTGATCCGTGCCCTCACTTTCCGGCATGACCCGCGTCCCCGGACGCGACTGGCGCAACCCGTCGACGTGGCATTTGCGCACCCGGCTGGTCCTGGTCGCCATGGCGCTGCTCGTGGCCATCTGCGGCGCTGTGGGCTTGTTCAGCTACGCCTCCATGGACCTCTTCCTCACCCGGCAACTCGACACCCAGCTGGACCAGGCCTCGCACCGTTCGAGCGAATTCGGCCGGCCCTCCTCGGACGATTCGGGCAGACGCCCCGACCCCCTCGAAGCCCGGGGACAGGGCGTCGGGACGCTTAACGCACGGATAGTGGACGGCGAAGTCAGCAGGGCAGGATTCCTGGCCGGGGACGGCGCGGTCAAGAACCTCTCCCCCGCCGACAACAAGGTTCTCCTGGCCCTCACCCCGAGCGGCGTGTCCGTGGACCGCAGCCTTTCGGCCGGCGCCTACCGGCTCACGGCGGCGCGAACACCGTACGGCGACGTGATTGTGACCGGACTCCCGCTGGCAGAAAAACAAAGCACCCTGGCCTCCCTGGTCTGGACCATGGTGGTGGTGTCCGCAGGCGGGCTCGTGCTGATCGGGCTCGCCGGCACGGCCCTGATCCGGCGGACCATGAAGCCGCTGGAACAGCTCTCCGAGGTTGCCACCAAGGTCTCCCGTCTCCCGCTGGACGCCGGCGAGGTGGCGCTCGGGGTCCGCGTCCCGACGTCGGCGGCCCATCCCGGAACGGAAGTGGGCAGCGTGGGCTACGCGCTGAACAAGATGCTGGACAACGTCTCCAACGCTCTCGAGGCGCGGCAGGAGAGCGAGATGAAGGTCCGGCAGTTCGTCGCCGACGCCTCGCACGAACTCCGCACCCCGCTGACGGCCATTCGCGGCTACACGGAGCTGATGCGGATGACCGAGCATTTCACCCCCGACGGCGAGAGGTCCCTCGCCCGTGTGCAAAGCCAGTCCGAGCGGATGACCACGCTCGTGGAGGACCTGCTGCTGCTGGCGCGCCTGGACGAGGGACAGCCGCTCAAAATCTCCGACGTCGACCTCACCCAACTGGCCATCGAGACGGTCAGCGATGAGAAAGTCATGGCCCCGGACCGCATCTGGCAGCTGGAACTTCCGGACGAGCCCGTGGTGGTGCGCGGTGATGCGACCCAGCTTCACCAGGTCCTCGCCAACCTGCTGTCCAATGCGCGCAAGCACACGGAACCCGGGACCAAGGTGGTCACGGGCGTTATGCGCTCGGCTGACGGCAGTGCCGTGGTCACCGTGACAGACAATGGCAGCGGCATCGCCCCGGAATTTATCGGCCGGGTCTTCGCCCGCTTCACCCGGGCCGACGCCTCGCGCACCAATCCGGCGTCGAACCCCGCAGCTGTCCCCGCCGATTCTGCCGTCGCGACGGCGAGGGTCGGGTCCGGGGCTCCCGCACGCTCGTCCTCCGGCGCCGTTTCCGGCAGCCGCGGAGGTCACGGCACGGCGACCGCCGCGCCGACGTCCGAGGGCACCAGCGGGTTGGGCCTGTCCATTGTCCAGTCGATCGTGGAGGCCCACGGAGGAACAGTCGAGGTCACGTCCCGGCCGGGCCGCACGGAGTTCGCCGTGCGGCTGCCCGCCTCGCCGCCGCCGGCGTAACCGGAACGGCCGCCGTCGGCGCAAACGGCCCGGACGGTCGACCGGCGAGCCCGGCGCAACCCGACACCCCGGCACTGTGACTCCTGTTACCAAAATGTGACTTAAGCGACCGGGTCCTGTAGCGTCGTTAGCGTGCGCCGCCATCGGTGCCGCATATCCGGACGGACGCCAAACTCTGCCGCTTCCCGGATTCCGCTGGACCAGGCAGAGGCGGGGGACCCAGAGTTCCCGGGCAATCTGCTTTCATGCGCCCTCGGGGTGAAGCCGACACGTGATGTTCCGTGCGGCCGGATGACCTCATCCGAACCCGACAGCTAACTCCGCCGGCGTTGAGAGGCCACCATGACTGAATTCCAGGTACAAACACGCCCTGTCGGCGGTTCGCATTCCCGCTCAGTTGGCGCCGCCAAGTCGCGCCACCGCGCCGAACCGGTCAAGCAGGCATCCGCCCTGTCGCGGTTCGCCGCCGGGCTCGGTGTAACCGGCCGCCGTGCCGCCGTCGTCACCGCCGCGTGCGCGCTGCTGCTGGGTGGCGGCGCCGCGAGCCAGGCGGCAGAGCCGGGCGCCCACACGGCGAACGTTGCGAGCCAGACGGCCACGATGGCTGACCCGCTGGCCAAGCTCAACTTCGAGCGGGTCCAGGTGGCTGGGCCGACCGCTGCCACGGAAAAGAACGTGGCTCCCCAGATCTCGGAGGTTGAGGCAGCCGAAGCGCTGATCCACGTGCCCGCTGCTGCCGCACCGGCAGCTGCGGCAGCACCTGCTCCGGCCCCCGCGGCAGCCCCCGCACCTGCTCCGGCTCCCGCGGCGGCCCCCGCTCCGGCACCGGCAGCCGCTCCGGCACCGGCACCGGCAGCCGCGCCGGTCGCAGTCGACGACCCCGCCGGCGCGCAGGCCTACGCCGCGTCCCAGCTGGGAAGCTATGGCTGGGCACCCGGCCAGATGCAGTGCCTGCACAAGCTGTGGACCAAGGAATCCGACTGGAAGACCACCGCCACGAACGCCAGCAGCGGCGCCTACGGCGTGGTCCAGTCCCTGCCCGCCTCGAAGATGGCGAGCGCCGGCGCCGATTACATGACCAACTACCGGACCCAGATCAACTGGGGCCTGAACTACGTCAAGTCGCGCTACGGTTCCCCCTGCGGTGCCCTGAACTTCCACTACGCACACAACTGGTACTAAACCGGCACTAGCCGCCCCCGCCCTGGAGGCCCCGGATCCGCATGGATCCGGGGCCTCTTTGCGTCTCCACGGCCGGACCGGCCCCGGCGGCCCGGACTTCCACAGCCCCCGCACAGCTTGACCCTAAAGCCCTCATATGGGCCGCCGGGAAAGTTGAGCCATGACATTCACAGACCAGGCCACAGGAACCCTGCCCCGCTCCACGGCGACGCCGGCCGGCCCGGCGGCCCCCGGGGCACCCTCGGGGCTTGCCCTGGCCGACGCACCCGTCCCGGGCCCGATCGCCGGGGCCCTGACCGTCCCCGGCGGCCGGCGCACGGCCATTGATACGCGCGCCAGCACGCCCCTGCTGGACGTCACCATCCCGGTCTTTAACGAGGAACGGGACCTCGAGGCCTGCCTGCGCCGGCTCCACGCGTACCTGCTCGGCGCCTTCCCGCATTCCTTCCGGATCACCGTGGCGGACAACGCCAGCACCGACGGAACGCTCAAGGCCGCGGAACGGGTAGCCCGCGAGCTGCGCGAAGTGACGGTGGTCCATATGGCAGAAAAGGGCCGCGGAAACGCACTCCGCAAGGTGTGGCTGGCCTCGCCGTCGCCGGTCCTGGCGTACATGGATGTGGATCTTTCCACTGATCTGGCGGCCCTCGGCCCGCTCCTTGCCCCGCTCATTTCCGGGCACTCCGACCTGGCGATCGGGACACGGCTGTCCCGCAACTCCCGCGTGGTCCGCGGACCCAAACGGGAATTCATCTCGCGCAGCTACAACTTCCTGCTCCAGGCCCTCATGGGCGCCCACTTCAGTGACGCGCAGTGCGGCTTCAAGGCGATCCGGGCGGACGTGGCCCGGCAACTGCTTCCCCACACGCTGGACAACGCCTGGTTCTTCGACACCGAGCTGCTGGTTCTGGCAGAAAAGTGCGGCCTGCGCGTCCACGAAGTCCCGGTGGACTGGACCGACGACCCGGATTCCAGCGTGGACATCGTCCAGACGGCCCTCGCGGACTTGCGCGGCATGGCACGGTTGAGCCGGGACCTGGTCTCGGGCCGGATCCCGGTTCCCGACCTGCGCGCGGCCCTGGCCCGCGGACCGCTGCCGGCCGCCTCGCGGGCACAGGAACAAAGCCCCGGCGGAAGCCTCTTCGGACAGCTCGTCCGCTTCGGCAGCATCGGGGTGGCCTCCACCCTGGCCTACCTGGCGATTTTCCTGCTCTGCCGCGGGTTCATGGACCCGCAGCTGGCAAACTTCCTCGCCTTGCTCACCACTGCCGTGGCCAACACTGCGGCCAACCGGCGCTTCACGTTCGGCATCCAGGGCGGCAGCCAGGCGGCTCGCCACCATTTTGAGGGGCTGCTGGTCTTCGGCATCGGGCTGGCCCTGACCTCGGGCGCACTCGCCCTCGTTCACGCCGCGTCGGGAGCGGCCCCGGACCGCTGGCTTGAACTGCTCACGGTTACCGCCGCCAACCTGGCCGCCACGGCCGTGAAGTTCCTGCTCTTCCGGTTGGTGGTTTTCCGCCACAGGCCCGCCGCTGCCGTTCCGGCGCCCGGCGCCCCCGATCCTTCCCTCCCCCGCACAGAAAAGGCCAAGTAAATGACGGCAACCATCAGTCCCACCGCCGGAGCCCAGGGCGGTTCCCCGGCCGGCAGGCTGCCGGCCGCCGAGGAACAGCCACACCAGGTTCCCGGAGACGGCGGGACGGCGCCCCATCTGCCCGCGTCCCCGGCGCCGGCCGCCCAAGGCCGCCGGGACCGGCTGCTGTTCGGACCGCAGCCCCGCTGGGTGCGGCCCGCGGCAGCGCTGCTCCTGGTGGTCTCCGCGGCGTTGTACCTGTGGAATCTGGAGGCCACCGGCTACGCCAACTCCTTCTATGCCGCGGCGATCCAGGCCGGGACCAAGGACTGGACCGCGCTGCTCTTCGGCTCCCTCGACGCCGGCAATGCCATCACGGTGGACAAGCCCCCGGCCGCACTCTGGATTCCCGCCCTCGCGGGACGGATCTTTGGTTTCTCGGCCCTGAGCATGCTCATTCCCCAGGCGCTCATGGGAGTGGCCGCTGTCGGGCTTCTCTACCTGACCATCAAGCGGGTGTCCGGGCCGGCCGCGGGCCTGCTCGCCGGCGGCGCCCTGGCGCTGACCCCGGTGGCCGCCCTCATGTTCCGGTTCAACAACCCGGACGCGATGCTCACCCTGTGCCTGGTGCTGGCGGCCTACCTCACCACCCGCGCCATCGAGAAGGCCGGCTGGAAGTGGCTCGCCGCGGCCGGCGCGGTCATCGGCCTGGCGTTCCTGAGCAAGATGCTGCAGGGCTTCCTGATCGTTCCCGGGCTGGCCCTGGCCTACCTGTGGGCGGCGCCCACCACCCTCGGCCGCCGGCTCCTGCACCTGCTGGCGGCCGCCGCCGGGATCGCCGTCGTGGCCGGCAGCTACGTTGTGCTGTTCCAGCTGACGCCGGCCTCGGTCCGGCCGTACATGGCGGGGTCTGAGACCAACAGCTTCCTGG
The DNA here is from genome assembly GCF_056393985.1 of Arthrobacter sp. 10T425. NCBI lineage: Bacteria > Bacillati > Actinomycetota > Actinomycetes > Micrococcales > Micrococcaceae > Arthrobacter > Arthrobacter sp. 10T425. The sequence goes on from NZ_JBFTGZ010000017.1 coordinate 23,887, forward strand.
AACTGACGTTCGGCTACAACGGCCTGGGCCGGATCACCGGGTCAGGCGGGGGCATGCCCGGCGGAGGAAACCTGGGAGGTATCGCCGGCGGCCCGGGAGGCAACGGAAACGTCGGCTTCGGCGGCGCGGCCGGGATTACCCGGATGTTCGGGACCAGCTTCGGCGGCGAGGTGTCCTGGCTGCTGCCGGCGGCCCTGATCCTGCTGGCCGCCGGGCTGTGGTTCACCCGGCGCGAGGCCAGGACCTCAAAAACCCGTGCGGCGCTCCTGCTGTGGGGCGGCTGGCTGGTCATCACTGCGGGGATCTTCAGCTTCATGAGCGGCACCGTACATCCGTACTACGCCGTGGCGCTGGCCCCCGCCATCGCGGCGCTGGCCGGCATCGGTTCCCTGGAACTGTGGCGGGGCCGGGCCTACTGGCCCGCCCGGGTTGTCCTGGCCGTGACGGTGCTGGCCACCTCGGTCTGGTCCGCCGTGCTCTTGGGCCGCGACCCGTCCTGGCTTCCCGGGCTCCGGGTGATCGTGGTGGTCCTGGGCGTCCTCGCCGCCGCGGCCCTGCTCCTGCGGGTGGACGGCATGGCGGCTCTCCCGGCGCGGTTCCGCAAGGCCGCCACGGCCGGCGTCGTGATTCTCTGCCTTCTTGCCGGCGGGCTCGGAAGCACCGCGTGGACACTGGCGACCGTCGCCCAGCCGCATTCCGGTTCGATCCCCACGTCGGGCCCCACCGCGTCCGCGATGGGCGGCGGCTTCGGGGCGGCAGGCAGGACCGGCAGTGACGGCGCCGGCACTGACGGCGCGGGCAGTGCCGGCATGGGCGGCGGCCCCGGCGGGGAAACGTCCTCGGCGGAGTTGACCGCGCTGCTGAAATCCTCCGGCGCCAAGTGGTCCGCGATTGTCTCCGGCGCCACCCAGGCTGCGAGCCTGGAACTCGCCACCGGCACCAGCGTGATCGCGCTCGGCGGCTGGAACGGCGGCGACCCCTACCCGACGCTCGCACAGTTCCAGGCGATGGTGGACCGCGGCGAGATCGGCTACTTCATTTCCGGCGGCATGGGCGGCATGGGCGGAGGCCGCGGAGGCAACTCCGAGGTCGCCACCTGGGTCGCGGCCAACTACCAGGCCCAGACCGTGGGCAACGCCACCGTCTACAAACTGGGAGCGTAGACCGCCATGACTGACACCCTGAGCCCCCGCCCCGACACGGCGCCGGCCCGCATGCCGGGGCGGCCGCGGCCGCAAGCCCGGGACCGCCGTCGGCGACTGGAGCCCCCGGCTGCCGCCGGCACGCGCGCCGTCCCTGGCGCCCCGGCCCTGCGGATGCGGCTGGAACTGGCGGGGCTGCTGCTGGCCACGGCCGTGCTGTACCTGTGGAACCTCGGCGCCTCCGGCTGGGCAAACGCGTTCTACTCCGCGGCGGCCCAGGCCGGGTCGCAGGATTGGGCGGCCTGGTTCTTTGGCTCCTCCGACGCCGCCAACGCCATCACCGTGGACAAGCCGCCGGCGTCGCTGTGGGTGATGGGCCTGTCGGTGCGGATCTTCGGGCTGAGCTCCTGGAGCGTCCTGATGCCGCAGGCTCTCATGGGGGTCGGCACGGTCTGGCTGGTCTATCTGGCCGTCCGCCGGGCCGCGGCCCCCGCCACGGCCGACGCCGGCCTGGCCCACCGCGCGGGGCTTCTCGCCGGTGCGGTCATGGCGCTGACACCGGTGGCCGTGCTGATGTTCCGGTTCAACAACCCCGACGCCCTGCTGGTGTTATTGATGACCGCGGCCGCCTACGCCGTCTTGCGTTCCATCCAGGACGCGCGCGTGCGCTGGCTGCTGTTCGCCGGGGTGCTGCTGGGCTTCGGGTTCCTCACCAAGCAGCTGCAGGTCCTGCTGGTTGTCCCCGGTTTCGCCGTGGCCTACCTGCTCGCGGCGCCGGCAGCGGCAGGCAGGCGCATTCTTCACCTGCTCGGCGCGGGCGCGGCGATGGCCGTCGCCGCCGGGTGGTGGCTGGCCGCCGTCGAACTCATTCCCGCGGCGGACCGCCCGTACATCGGCGGCTCGCAGAACAACTCCATCCTGGAACTGACCCTGGGCTACAACGGCCTGGGCCGGCTGAACGGCGATGAAACCGGGAGTGTGGGCGGCAGCAACGGCTGGGGCACGCCCGGGCTGTTCCGGCTCTTCAACAGCGAGTTCGGCGGCCAGATCGCCTGGCTGCTGCCCTCGGCGCTGCTGCTCGGAGCGGGGCTGCTCTGGCTGGGCCGCCGCGCGCCGCGCACCGACCCGGTACGGGCCTCGGTGATCATCTGGGGCTCCTGGGTTGCCGTTACCGGGCTGACGTTCAGCTTCATGGCCGGGATCATCCACCCGTACTACATGGTGGCGCTGGCGCCCGGGATCGCCGGGCTCGCCGGGCTCGGCGGCGTCCTGCTCTGGCAGCGACGGAACCAGCCCGTGGCCGCCGCCGTCCTCGCGGTGGCGATCGTGGCGGCCGGCGCCATGGCCGCCGAACTCCTGGTCCGCACCGCGGCGTACATGCCGTGGCTGCGCTGGGTGACGCTGCTGGGCGCGCTCGCCGCCGCCGGCCTCGTGCTGGCCGCAGGGGCCCCGGGCGCCAAGGGGGCCGCGGGGGTGAAAGGGACGGGGATGATGGCGTCCAAGACGGTGGCGCGAACGACGGCGGCGCTCGCCGTCGCCGCGGCCCTCGCCGGTCCGCTGGCCTACTCGCTGTCCACCGCGGCCACGGCCCACAGCGGCTCGATTGTCAGCGCCGGGCCGTCCGTGTCCGGACGGGGCGGGGCCGGGATACCGCCGGCCCTCGGCGGCGCGGCAGGAGGCGGCTTCGGCGGTGCCACGACGGCCAACGGCACAGGCACAGGCACAGGCCGCGGACCAGGGGCGGGCGGAATGGGCGGCCTGCTCGGGGCCAGCACGCCGTCGGCGGCGCTCGTGGCCGCGCTGCAGACAGATGCCGGGCCCTACACGTGGGCCGCCGCCGTCGTCGGATCCAACAACGCCGCCGGCTACCAACTGGCGACGCAGCTCCCGGTGATGGCCGTGGGCGGGTTCAACGGCACGGACCCCGCACCGACCCTGGCGCAGTTCCAGCAATACGTGGCCGACGGCCGGATCCACTACTTCGTTGCCGGGCGCCTGATGCAGGGCGAAAGCGGAGCCAACGATGCCGCGCAGATTGCCGCCTGGGTGCAGGACAACTTCACCGCCCGGACCGTGGGCGGGACCAGCGTGTACCTGCTGGCCGGGTAGGCGGGCGACGCCGCCGGGTCCGGGCCGGGCGGCGGCGGGGCTGGAAGGTGGGGGCTAGAAAGTGAAGGACAGGGTGCGCATGCCGGCGCCGGTGACGTGTGTGGTCACGGCAACCCCGGAGTAGTCGGGAATGTGCAGCACACCGTCCGGCAGTTCGCCGGCATTGGGCCCCACGGCCACGGTCCGGACGCCGGCGGCGATGCCCGCGGCAATGCCTGCCGGGGCGTCCTCGAACACCACCGCATCGGCCGGGGCGACACCCAGCAGGGAGGCCGCCCGGAGGTATCCCTCAGGGTGGGGCTTGCCCCGCATGACGTCCTCCGATGTGACCGAGACGGCCGGGACGCCGATCCCCGCGGCTGCCATCCGGACCCCGGCCAGGTCCCGTGACGCGCTCGTCACCAGCGCCACGGCATCCGGCGGCAGGCTCGCCAGCAGCTCCGGCGCGCCGGGAACCGGAACAATGCCCCGGGTCTCGGCCAGCTCCATCCGGCCGAGCTCGGCCGCGAGGGCCTGGATGTCGGAACCGGCCGGAGCAAACCTGCGGACGGTGTCCATGGCCTGGACGCCATGGGAGGAGCGCAGGATCTCGCCGATGTCCAGGCCGTAGCGGGCCGCAAACGTGGTCCACACCTGCTCCACGATGCTGGTGGAATCCACCAGCGTGCCGTCCATATCGAACAGGACGGCGCGGGCGGTCAGGGTGGTGGTGCCGGAACGGGATGGAGAGCTCATGCCTCCATCCTGCCGCATGGCCCCGGGTCAGCCTGCCGCGCGGAGCCTGCCGGGATCAGCCGTTGGGCCGGTGGGGGATGTACTGCACTGCCCACTTGTTGCCGTCAGGGTCGGCGAAGTGGACAAAGTGCCCCCAGTCCTGGACGTCGACGTCGCTGACGTCCACTCCGTTGTCCTTGAGCTGCTTGTGCGCGGCCTGGATGTCGCTGACCACAAGCTGCAGGCTCGGTGCGGTACCGGGCGGGGCGTCGTTGAGGCCCTCACCGATGGCAATCGAGCAGCCGGAGCCCGGAGGCGTCAACTGGACAAACCGGAGGCCCTCCATGGGCCGTTCGTCGTAGTCGGCGTTGAAGCCCACCTTATTGACGTAGAAATCCTTGGCCCGGTCCACATCGGACACCGGCACAAACACGAGTTCAAGTTTCCAATCCATGGCGCACAGGCTAGCGCGGTCCGCGGCGGCGCGGAAGGGATCCTCCGTGTTGCGCCTCGGCGGAGCGTTTCCTAGCCGGCGATGCCGTACAGGCGGTCTCCGGCGTCGCCCAGGCCGGGCACGATGTAGGACTTCTCGTTGAGCTTCTCGTCGATTGAGGCCAGGACGATTGTCACGTTGGCCTCTGAAAGCTCTTCCTCCAGCTTGGCCAGGCCCTCCGGGGCGGCAAGCAGGCAGATGCAGGTGACGTCGGAGGCGCCGCGCTTGAAGAGGAACTTGATGGCCTCGCGCAGGGTCCCGCCGGTGGCCAGCATGGGATCGAGGACGAAGATCTGCCGGTCCGTGAGGTCCTCGGGGAGGCGCTCGGCGTAGGTGATGATGTCCAGGGTCTCTTCGTCGCGGGCCATGCCCAGGAAGCCGACCTCGGCGGTGGGGACCAGCTTGGTCATGCCCTCGAGCATGCCGAGCCCGGCGCGGAGAATGGGGACCACCAGGGGGGTGGGCTTGGTGAACGCGGTGCCGACGGTGGTGCTGACGGGGGTCTCGATGGTCACCGGTTCGGTGCGGACGTCACGCGTGGCCTCGTACGCCAGGAGCGTGACAAGCTCCTCGGTGAGCTGGCGGAAGACCGGGGACGGGGTGTTCTTGTCCCGCAGAACGGTGAGCTTATGGGCGACCAGCGGGTGGTCCACAACGAGAGTGCGCATGGGTCAAAACTATCACCCGGATGCTGAAGACCGTCCCGCGGGGCCGGAGGTATCGGCGTCGTTCGTCCCTGCCTGTGCAGTGCCTACGGCACTGCCTTTGGTGGCGCCTTCATGCAGGTGGGCGGGGTGCTCAAAGGTCGGTGCGGCGCCGGCGTGTTCGCGGTGCCGGAGCACGTGGAAGAGCCGGTGGGCCAGGATCACGATCCCCACCCACGCCAGACCAATGACCCACCCGACGATCACATCGGTCATCCAGTGATGGCCCAGGTAGACCCTGCTCAGGCCCATCGCGACGATGAAGATCACACCAGCGGCGATCAGGGCGATCCGGGCGCCGGTCCGCTTGATGTGCAGGCAGGCCAGGTACACCACGAGCGCGATCACCACCGTGGTGTTCAGCGTGTGGCCGCTCGGGAACGACGGCGAGTTCTCGTAGGGCGGCACGGCGTCGGCATGGTCCGGGCGGGTCCGGCCGATCAGTTTTTTGCCCAGGGACGTGGCCGTCACGGAGACCGCGGCTGCGCCGCCGATCAGGATCAGCGGCCGCCACGACCGGGAGGTGTAGATGAGCACTGCCGTCAGGATGCTTGCCAGGATAGGCATCCCGATGCCGCCGCCGATGTTGGTGAATCCCGTGATGAACGCGTCGAGGCCGGGGTTGCGAAGCTGCTCCATGAACGCCAGCGCCGGCTTGTCCAGGTTCGCCAGGCCCGCGTCGTCCACCACGTTGTCGTAGACCTCGGCACTCGTCAGGGCCAGGATCACCACCACCACGCCGCCGATCAGCATGGTGATCCACAGCGCCGCGTAGGGCACCACCCATTTGCCCCAGCGCTCCGTCAGCCAGTTCTCTGTTCTGGTGGTCACGGCCGTCTCCCGAATATTTGACTATTTGAACCCGTGGACTGCGCAGCCGGGCTGCACAGCATGCTTAGGATCGAAACTATCATTGACCCATGACTGCCCCTGAGCCCCGCCATGCCCAGTGGATGGGCCTTGCCCTGGTTGAGGCCCGGAATGCCCTGGCCACCGCAGACGTGCCGATCGGCGCCGTCGTGATCGGGCCGGACGGTTCGGTGCTGGGCACCGGGCGAAACGAACGCGAGGCCCTCGGGGACCCGACGGCCCACGCCGAGATGGTCGCCATCCGGGAGGCCGCCGCGCGGTTGCGGTCGCACCGGGCCCTGGAGGGCAAGGGCGACGACGGCTGGCGGCTGGAGGACTGCACCCTGGTGGTGACGCTGGAACCCTGCGCGATGTGCGCTGGAGCGATCGTCCTCGCCAGGATTCCGCGGGTGGTGTTCGGTGCCTGGGACGAGAAGGCCGGCGCCGCTGGTTCCGTGTTCGACATCCTCCGCGAGCGCCGGCTCAACCACTGGGTGGAAGTGGTTGCAGGCGTCCGTGAGCAGGAGTGCGCAGCGCTGCTGCGGGACTTCTTCGCCGGGCACCGCGCCTGATCCGTTCCGGCTAGCCTGCGCCGCCGGCAGATGACGCGCCGGCCGGTGACGCTGAGGCTGCCGCGGAAGCCGCGAGCCCATCGATCCGCTTCTGCCGGGAGGCCGGAGAGTCCAGGCTGAAGGCCCGGAAATCACCGAGGTCCTCGCGGATCCAGGCTTCCACCTCGGCGATCCGCTGCGTCACCGCGGGCGTGGGGCCGTGGAACAGCCAGGGCACGATCCGTTCCTGGGCCGGATCGTATTGCCAGAGTCCGATGATCAGGCCGCGGTCCAGGATCGGGTGGTCCGGGAGATCCGCCTGCAGCGCGAGCGACCCCAGTGCCGGCTTGTGCAGGTCCTCCTCGGCCAGCAGGTCCGCCGCGTTGCGGCGCAGCAGGAACAGGGAATCCGTTCCTGCCAGCAGCTGGATCTGTTCCCCCGCCGGCTCCTCGAAGGCGGCGAGGCTGCCGAGGTCCTCGGGCAGAATCCACAGCGGGTCCCCGCCGCCGGCGGCTTGTGACCCGGCCATTACTGTGGACAAGGCGGTGGGCACCTCGACGGCGCCGACGGCGGCGAGGGCCGCCTTGCTTTGCGCCACGGTGAACCCCGTAAACCATTGCGACTGTTTGAAGGTGGCCCCGCCGGTCCAGCCCAGGTAGCGGCGGATCAGCTCAGTGCGCGCATCCTCGTCGTCAAGATCGCTGGGCGGCAGGCCCCACGGCTGGTAGGCGTAGCGCTGCTGGTCCAGACGCCCGTTCGCCGGGACCCGGCGGATCCGGCCGTCGGACTGCAGGATCCCCAAGGCGGTAGGCAGAGTGGTGGTGGCGCCCTTTTTCTTGCCTTCCTCCCCCAGGTTGCGCACTGAATCGCCGAGCTCGTCCTTGAGCTGCCGCGGATCCATGGGCCCCTCCGCCTCGGCGAGGGTGTGCAGCACCTGCTCTTCCAGCAGCGTGATCTCGCCGCGGTCCACGCCGAGCCGGCCGACCACCTTGAACGCGGACTCGGCCGCGTCCCGGCCCAGCTGAAGCGCCCAGGCGAAGTCTTCCCGGCCCAGGACGTAGGTGCAGCCGCGGGCGACCGGAAGTTCCAGGATCCGGTGGGCGAGGACGTCGGCGTCCACCTCGTCGCGGTGGATCCCGGCGCGGGCGAAGAGCGTGAGGTAGGGGTTGGCGCCGCCCACGGACCGGGCCCAGCCTGCCCGGGCAAGGACCTGCTCCGCCGTGCAGCCAGCCAGCGAGCCATCCAGGCCCTGCCGGTGCCAGGACCATGCCCGGAGCCGCTCCGGGGTCAGGCTCTGCGGCTCCGGCAGGTTGACGGGCTTTTCTACCGACGGCGATTGCGTGGCGACAGGGTGGGTGCTCATGGGCTCATTCTCCAACAGCTTCTCTGTCAGCGGTATCAAGAAGCCGTATCAACCCGCGCCGTCTGGTTTCTGGGCGGCCCGGTTTCGTCGGGTTCTGTGGGTTCCGTGGGTTCCGTGGATGCTGTCGGTTCCGTCGGTTCCGTCGACAGGAAGCCCAGAACGGTCCGGGCGGTGGCGTCCCAGCCGGGCAACCGGCCCCGGGCGGCCGCTGCCGCCTCCCGCCAGCGGTCCCTGAGGCCGGGGTCGTCCAGCCAGCGGCGGAGCAGGTCCGCCAGCGGAGCGGGGTCCGTTCCGAGCCCGACGGCGGCGCCCGGCAACCCGGGCGCCGGAAAGTCCGGCGGACTGTCCGGCGTCGGACTGCCGGCCGCCGGCGGCCCGGGCCGGGTGCCGGCGGCGAGCGCCTCGACGGCTCCGGTGCCCTCGCGCACCACCACGGGAATGCCGCGGGCCAGCGATTCGGTGACCACCAGGCCGTAGGTTTCGGCCCGGGAGATCAGCACGCTGAGATCGGCCGCATCCCACTCAGCATCCAGTGCCGGGCCCCGGAGCTCGCCCGGGATGCGGACCCTCCCGGCCAGGCCCAGGCGTTCCACGGAGTTCCGGAGCTGCGCGGCGTAGGCCGGATCGGCGGTGTCCGAGCCGATGAGGGACGCCGTCCAGGGCACATCCGTGAGCCGGGCGAGCGCGTCCAGCAGGAGCGACTGGTCCTTGTTCGGCAGCAGGGCCGCCACGGCGATGAGGTGCGGAGCGCCGGTTGACAGGCTGCCGGACGCGAGCGGCGCGGGGGCGGTCCCGGGCAGGGCCACCCGGAGGCCGTCGAGGCCGTGGCGGGCGCGGATGCCCGCCGCGGCCGAACCGCTCGTGCAGATGACGCCGGCAGCGGCCCGCAGGGCCCTGCGTTCGCGCTCCGCGTGGTCCGGCAGGGGCATGTGCAGCAGGATCCAGACCCGGACCCCGGCCGCGGCAGCCGCTTCCAGCTCGTCGGGCGCACCGCAGGCGAGGAGGCTGTCGACCACCGTCACCGTGCCCCAGGTTGCGGCGCCGGCAGTTGCAGGGCCGCCACCCCCGGCCGGGCCGCCGTCGGGCCCGGCGTGCAGCAGCGTGGCCAGGCGCCGCCGGTCCGCCGCGCTGCCTCCCGGCCAGTCGCCGTCGAGCGGGCAGGTTTCCACCGCGGCACCGAGGGCCGCCAGTTCGGCGGCGAGCGCCGCGTTGTAGACGTTGCCACCGGAGTTGTGCCGGACGTTGCCGGGCACCACAAGACGGATACGAGGGCTGGCCGGCGGCATCTGCGGCGCCTAGCGGGCGTCGAAGTCCAGCGAGTAACTGGCCCAGGCATCGGGGGTCTCGCGCAGGGTGACGTCCAGCCCGGCGAGGTCGCGTCCGTCCGCGCCGACGCGGATCTGGGCGGCGACGGCGTCGGCGATGTACCGGGCGAGGGCTTCGGTGGTACTCAGCTTGCCGGAGAAGTCCGGGTGCTCGTCGAGGTTCTTGTAGTTCAGCTCGTCCAGGATCTCGTCCACCGCGTCCCCTGCCGCGCCGATGTCCAGCACAATCGCGTCGTCGTTGAGCTCACGACGGCGGAATGTCACCTCCGTGACGAACGTGGCCCCGTGCAGGCCCTGGGCCGGGCCGAAGACCTCGCGCGGAAGGCTGTGGGCGATCATGAAGTTGCGACGGACGGTCAGACTAAACACGGGCTACCTCGTGGCTTCGGTGGGCTGGTCGGCGGATTTGAACTCGGTGGGCTGGTCGGCGGCTGGAGCGTCCCCGGACGGGTATTCGATGACGTGGCACAGGGCGTCCAGGTTGCCGTCGGCGAGGCGCTGGACGACGCCGGGGAGCTCTGCGAACGTCGAGGAGCCGGTCAGGAAGACATCGAAGACCGGATCCTGCAGCAGGGACACGGCGAGTGCGAGACGCTCGGCGTTGGTGCGGCGGTGCCGGCGGGCGCGGGCCACCATCCCCACCTGGCTGGCGCGGATGGACAGACGGCGGGCGTGGAAGTCCTCCCCCAGTGGGAGGGAGATGTTCCGGTCGGCGTACCAGGACATTTCGATGATGTCGCCGTCGTCGCCCACCAGCTGCAGGCTTCGTTGCAGCCCTTCCTGCGAGGCCGAGCAGTGGATCACGATGTCGCAGTCCGGGAGGGCGTCGTCGGGGTGGCTGAAGTCGACGCCGAGGGCGTCCGCGAACGCTCTTTTGGCGGGGTCGACGTCGATCAGTTGCAGCCGCGCGAGCGGAAACCCGGCCAGGAGCTTGGCCACCATGCCGCCGACCAGTCCGGCCCCAATCACGGCAACCCTGTCGCCCAGGCGGGGTCCGGCCTCCCAGAGGCCGTTGATCGCGGTTTCCACGGTGCCGGTGAGCACTGCGCGGCGGGCCGGGACGCCGTCGGGAATGATAGTGAGGGCTTCGACCGGGACGATGAAGCGGTCCTGGTGCGGATAGAGGCAGAAGACGGTCTTCCCGGCCCAGCCCTCCGGTCCGTCCTCGACCACCCCCACGGTGAGGTAGCCGAACTTCACCGGGTACGGGAAGGACCCCTCCTGGTTGGGGGCGGCCATCGCGTTGGCGACGCACTCCGGGACACTCGCGCGGTGGACTACCAGTTCGGTGCCCTTGCTGATGCCCGAATACAGGGTCCGGACCAGTGCTTCGCCGGGTCCGGGCGCGGGCAGGTCCTCGCTGCGGAGCTCGCCTTGTTCCGGGCCGACGGTCCAATAGGCGGTGGCCGTGGCGTGCTGTTCAGAAGTCGTCATTGTGCTTACGAATCTAGTGCCCGGGCTGTTCGCGGGGAAGGGTGCCGGGTTCCGGCGAGTCGGTGTGCGGGTGCTTCTGGGGCTCGTTTTGTGGATGGGCGCCTTGCTCCGGTACCCTAGTCAGGTTGGTGACGTGTCCGAGCGGCCGAAGGTGCAACACTCGAAATGTTGTTTGGTGTAAAAGCCAACGTGGGTTCAAATCCCACCGTCACCGCCAAGTGAGAAGGCGTCTACATCGTTGATAACACAGCGAAGTAGGCGCCTTCGCTTTTTGTAATTCAGTCCCGTGAGCGCGCTGTGAGCGCAACCTGTTGTGATGCGGCGGCATCGAGCGCGACGGCTACAGCGTCGAGATCATCCGGGAACAGGTCGGCGTAGGTGTCCAGCGTCATTGTTGCGGACGCATGCCCAAGCATTGCCTGGACGCTTTTCACGTTCGCCCCCGCTGAGATCGCAAGGGAGGCGGCAGTGTGGCGCAGGTCGTGAACGGTCATGCGCTCTAGACCGGCGCGGCGAAGGGCGTACACGAACCAGCCCCTGCTGGTCTGGCTTGTACCGCCCCGCTTCATGTACTTGCCATCGTCCCCCGGGAACAGTAGGTCGTCAGGGTGCTTACCTGACATCTGCGCGGCGAGCGCATCAGCCAGAAACGCCGGGAACGGCACGCTGCGTTTCTTGTGCGTCTTGGGAGTGCCAACCTCGATCTTGCTGCCGACTTCGACGGCGTTCAGAACCACGTTGAGGCGTCGGCGCATGGGGTTCACGTCCTTGACGCGCAGGGCTGTGACTTCACCCCAGCGCAGGCCCGTGTAGGCAAGAACGAGAACGAGAGTGCCGTGCTTCGCCTCGGTGGCGAGATCGTGCACCTGCTGGTGGCTCAGATACACGTGCTCCTTCTTGACCTTGCGGGGCATCTTCACTCCGCGTGCGACATTCGAGGACAGGCGTCGGTCCTTCACGGCAATGTCCAGAATTTTGGCGAGGATGCCGTAGCAACGAATGACAAGCGTGGCGGATTTCTCGGCGCTCAGCGTGGCCACCCATGCCTGCACGTCGGAGTGCCGGATGTCGGCGATGGGAGTCTTGCCCCACCTGGGTTCAACGTGGACCCTCCATGCGCTTTCAGTGGGCCGGAGCGTTGACGGCTTGATGTGGGTGAGGTTCTGCAGCCATTCCTCGCCTAGGACTGACACCGTCGCCTTTCCCGCAGATACGTTGATGAACTCTCCCCTCGCCTGCTCCACGACATTCTGCGACTTCCACAGCTCGGCGTCGCGCTTGGTCTTGAAACCGCGCTTCATTGACGTCGTGCGGTCGGGCTTCCGGTACCGGACCGTATAGGTGCCGCGTGCTTCATCTTTGGAGATCGTCGCCATGTCACGTCACCAGCTCTGCCGCGCACCGCACGCGCACGCACGGGTCATCATGCCCACCCACACCTGCAATCGTCCGTCGGATGCCCAGACGGTATCTGTACGGGTCACTGCTATGCATTTGTCGATTCCTGTTTGAGGAGTCGGCTCGCACTGGACTGACTGACGCCCAATACTTCCTGAATCAGCTTTAGCTCCGGCTGACCAAACGCCCGCGCAATGACGAATAGCCGTTCAGCTTGCGTCCGCCGCCAAACCTCAAGGTCCTGCTTCTTGTGGGGTACACGCTCCCAATAGAGTTCCCCATCTTCAAGCGTCACGCGGTCCGAATAAGGGAGCTTATAGTCGCCGCCACCCTGAAGCCCGAAGTTGGTCTTCCGCATGACTTCCCCGAACGCTTCCTGGACCCGCACCCTTCTGAGAATGGTTCCAGTGATGGGTTCCGCCCCTTCCCCCCTGACGACCGTCAAACGGCGTATCTCGTATAGCTCAGAGCTGGGGTTGAAGTCGGCCACAAATTCAACCGCCATTGATCGATCGCCATAAGATCCCGAGTTCTTGACTTCTGCCGGGAACTTGAGTCCCGCGCTTGCATTGACGTTTTTCATTGCATCTGACGCTAACAGATGTGAGCACGCTACAACAACGAGGTCTCCAAAAATACGACCGTTTGACACAAGATTCTTCCCATGATTGGGTGTGATCACGACACCGCCTGACGACATCATTCGAATCAGGTGCCCAACAGAAGGAATGCCCAATGAGCAGGAAACGCCCGGAGGATCACCTCGCCTCGAATGAGGTTCTCTACCGCCCAGATATGGCGGCGAACTACACCGGCTACAGCCGCCAGACGATGGCCCAGTGGCGATACCTCGGCAAGGGCCCCCGGTACCTCAGGCCGACTCCGCGCACGATCATCTACCGCAAGTCGGATCTCGATGCATGGCTATCAGCCAGTGTCGTCGATCCTTCCGCCAACTAATCCAGCAAAAAGCCGGGTTCGACCCGAAACGACAAAACCCGGCTCTTGCTTCAAAACGAAAGGTGTGACGGTGAGCATCCGAACACAAATCCATACTAGGACGGGCGCCTCGGGTCGCCTGAGGCGGAAGAGAAGCCCCTCCTTGGAGATCGAGGTTGACTTCAGCCTCATCACCGAACATCCCCCGCAGGCAAAGGCGCTCCGGATACCTGCCGGTGTGAACGAGATGACCGCGCTCGACGCGGCGCTAGCCTACGCGAGGGCGGGCATCTATGTAGGACCGCTTGCACCGGGCACGAAGAATCCGGGCTCACTCTTGAAGCAGGGATGGGACCAAAAGACCAGTACAGATCCGCGTGTTATTCGAGCATGGTACGAAAAGTCGCCGGACGCCGGAGTGTTCATCCACGCAGGTCGAAGCAGGCTGGCCATATTCGACTTCGACGGCGACAACCTCGACGATGTTCCGCCCGAGATCGCCCATGAACTACGCAAGGGATTGTTCCACAGTTCCCGCGGTTCCAGTGACCGGGGGCACTACATTTTTAGCACTGATGAATCACTTGGCAACTCCCCCGGTGGGTTCGCCCCATGGGGTGACTTCCGAGGCAAGAATGGTGTCATCGTTGCCTCCCCCACTGTCCATGTAGTGACGGGAACGCCTTACAAATGGGTCAAGACTGGGGAAGTACCGAATCTGGGAACCAGGCTGCGGAGTCTCGTGCAATCTGTAGGAACAGGTGCGAACGAGCCGCTATCACCGGCCCACCTCGCGACCTTCTGCCAGGAACACACCGCGTCCAGGCACCCCTCCAAGCTCGACGGGCCGCTCAGCAGCTTCCGAACCCGAGTTAGCGAAGGCGAATCTCGGCACGGAGCAATGGTCGCCGTTCTGGGCTGGGCCGTCCGCGAAGTGCGCGCTGGCGATTACTCCGCCGATCAAGCAGTTGAAGCCCTCAAAGGGGCATGGGACAAGGCCTTCTCACCGGCCCAAGGTCGTACGCCACATGCCCAAGAGTTCGACAACATGGTTAGGTGGGCCGCCGCCCAGCCCGATGCTCGCGAAGTTGCCGATGAAATCTGGGCAATGTCCGAGGTTATGGGCCGAATAAAGCGCTTCGCCAACGATCATGGCGTAGGTCCTTTCGGCATGTTGGGCCTCGGCATCATCCGTGCGTTGCTGGCAATACCCGCCTATGTGTGCCTTCCGGATACCGTCGGGGCTCCCGCACCTCCAAACCTCCACTTAGCGATTGTTGCGAAGTCCGGTGCCGGCAAGGGCATGAGTGAAAAACTAGGTCGGCGTCTTTACACCATCCCTGCATCCGTCGAAGAGGACGTCTTCCAAGGCTCCCCAGGCTCTGGAGAAGGTGTCGCCAAGATGTTCGGCTCGCTTCAACCTGTCGACGGCCAGAAGGGGTTTGAAGTTGTCTACGGCTACTCCCGGGTTCTCCTCTCGGCCCCCGAGGTCGACAGCTTGAAGGCGATGTTCGGCAGGGACAGCAGCACACTCTCTGAGACGCTGCGCAAGGCTGGTACCGGCGAGGCGTTGGGCTACGGGTACGCCAACAAGAGCAAGAACGTTCCCGTCGGCGATGATCGCTACCGCCTGTGCATGCAGGTAGGGGTGCAGCCTCTGCGAGCCGACGCGCTGTTCAGCGAAGCGGGAGGTGGCCTGCCCCAGCGCTTTATCTGGGTGACTGTAAATGATCCCCATGCGGTGGATACGGACCCTGGCTCCAGAAGCAACGAAACCATCGCGCTGCCCGAATGGCCGCAGGAGCGTCACCGGACTGAACGCTGGAAGTCCAAGATGGGCGAGGCTGCAAACTACGAAGAGCTGACCCAGGTCACTATCCCCAAATCTGTTGAAACCATCATCCGTTCAGAGAACTTGCGCAGACGCCGTGAGAACCCGTTCGAGACCGGAGATAGCGATAAGTACGACGGGCACCGCTTGTTGGTGATCGAGAAGGTTGCTCTCGGTATTGCTGTCCTCCACGGGAAGACCCACGGTTTCGACGAAATCCATTGGGAAATGGCGCAGCGCTTCATGACTCACAGCGACTGGGTCCGGGAAAGCACGGAACAGGTCATGCGGGGCGAGGCCCAGAAGAAGCATCTGGCCCGAGCCAAGGCTGAGGGCAAGGCTGCCGTGATCCGGGACGACGCCGCCCATAAGACCATGCGCCGAGAAGTCCGCGAAGTTGTGCTTGAACTCCTGAAGCAGGGACCAAAAACGGGCGCCGCATTCTCGAAAAAGTTTGGAGAGGCCAAGCGCAAAATGCTTCCCGAGGTGCTCGACGACCTCCGACGGGTCGACAAGTTGATCACACGACAGCGCGTGACATCCGGAAATACCGAGGGGTGGCGGTACTCCATGCGATAGAACACAGCCACCCGTCCTCACACCGCAAGACCCGCAATCCGAAAGGAAACCAATCATGAATGAACAACCAACCCCGTACACGCCGCCCCAACGACGCTTACGCGTCACCGTCGTAAAGGGTGCGTCAGTCCCGCCCGTGACTCTGTCGCCGCTCGCCAAAGGCATGGTGACAGGCACGTTGGGCAACGTGCCCCTATCGTCTGTCGTGTACGCCCAGCTCGCTACAGCGCACCATGTCGATGCGCCGCTCGCCTGGGTTAGAATCAACGACTCCGTCGAAGTGCTGGGGCTGCTCGAAGGTCGGCCTGTACGTACGTCTGCCGCTATCGATGGTCTACCCCAGCTGATCCTCACGGACGGTGTGCGATGATCACCGCCCTGTTCCGGAAGGTTCGGACTATGTACGATCCGCTGCCCGATATGCCGGGCAAAGCGTGGCGCGGGGCCGAAGTCAGTACTCGTCGGGCTCGAAACGGAGAATTCGTGATGCGGCTCAATGGTTACTACTTCACGACCGACATGTTTCACGCGCTGCCTGAGCACCGCGATTGGAATTCGATCTACAGGGGTGAGGTCAGGATCGTCGGCCACGTTGAACTCAACTGGCACATGCTCGACCTCGTGTTGGTGGACGATCACGGTCACGCCAAGTCCGCGTCCATCGACTTCCTATCCGCATGGTTCAAACCCCTCAAGCTCCGGACGTTCCTGTTCAACGTTTGGCGACAGTCCCCCGTTATCCGACTCAACAACACCCCTTATAGGAGCACCAAGTGAACACGAAGGAAGCAATGGCCGCCTACCGCGATGGAACATTCGAGAAGAAGGTCAGCGCCGAACGCCGCCAGACAGCCAAGGATCGCCAGTCCACAGGCAGCGTCCAAAAAGGTCGTGACCTCTACGAATCCATGTACCCCAAGAAGAAGGAGCAGTAATCATGACCATCACAGCAAAGGCTTATGCCCACATCCCCGGCTTTGAGGACCACACCAAGGCCGAGCAACGCATCAACGAAGAGATCAAAAGGAACCGAGGCATCAAGTCCGAAGCACCGATCTCCGCCACGGACTACATCGAAGCGGCGCTGGCCGGGGAGGGCTTCCCAAAGGAACCTTATTTCCACAATGAGGAGATCAGGTCCGAAAGGCTGAATGCCGGAGTCCGCGCACAGATGCTCAAGGATGCATCGAAAGCCGTCCAAGAGCGGAAGCGCGATCTGATTCGGGACAACTCCGACGCTGCGCTCGGTTACCTCCGTGCCGAACTCGCCACACTGATGCACGATGTGCGGGCAATTGATGAAACCCTCGGCCACATCCGAGCAGCAGAACAGGTTCTTGCGGCCGACGACCCGCAGGTACTGTCGGCTTGGCGCGCAACCGGAGAACTGGTCGCCCGCTATGTCGAAATCCGTGGTCTTCAGCACGCCTTCACGGTCCCGAGCCTGGGCGACGGGGAGAAGTTCAAGATCCCTGCTGTCGGGCACATCCGTAACTCCTTGGAACAGTCCGACTACTGGCTCAGCAAGCGTGAGAAATCATCCGGCCACCGAGCAGCCAACGATCCGCTGTCCGGCGTAAGGAACTTCGACGCTTGGCTTGGGACGGGAGGAACTTCACCGTTCAAGCACAGCACCTCAGACATCCCCAGCACTGACAGCACAGGAAACCCGGTCAACCCTTGGGACTACCTCGTCTGGCTCGCGACCGTCGCCGAACCGTGGGTGCCGTCCGTCTCCGACCTCGTCGCCGCCTTCGACGCTGCCAACCTCGCGGTCGCTGTGACGGATTACGCGAAGTTCCGTATACAGGAAGTAAACCGGGCCAAGTACTTCGGAGTCATTGGTGTTCGGCCCCTGATCGACTACACCGATGGCCCCGCGGACGAGAAGACTGATCGCAAGGTCCGCCGCGCCTCGTGGGGTGAAGCCGGAGCGCGGGCAATGACCTCCTAGCCGTCTATAAACCGCGATACCCCGTGCCGCTCGCAGGTACGGGGTTTCGTGGTGGATAGCCGTACCGTCAGTGCCGAAGTGACGTACTGCACCGGCTCCGAGCAATCGCCCTAGCATCAGGTCCTCATGGCCACGATCAGCTGCCCTGCGGTAAAGACGCACGCTAGGACGGTAAGGAACAGCATCAGCAAGTTGAAGTTGCGCTGGGAGTTCCCCGACGTCGCGATCACAGTTGCCATTTCATTTATCGCATTGGTCTGGGTCTCCGTCAGGCTTACAAGTGCATCCAACGGATTGTCCTGTTCCTTCGTCCCCGTCATTCCCGCAAGGTCCTGATTCGGACGCTCTTTTGATGTCGATGCCACGATGCTGTTGACTTCGCTCTGCTTGCTGCGCAATGACTTGAGCAGTTCGTCTAGCTCAGGGGTCCGGATCTTCCTCAGTGCAGTTCGCATCTGGGCTTTTACCGGCTGCATAGCTTTCTCCACGGCCGGCTGCAACGTCGCCCGGATTGTGGCCTTGCCTTGTTCGTACTCCTCAAGTTCTTTCTGAGTGAGGGTGAGGGTGAGGGGTTGACCACTGGCTTCAATGTCGCTGATCTCCTCAAAGCGTATCCAGGACATAGTCGTGGCGGGGGACGCACCCGCTGCGCTTTCGGGAAATTTGTCGTCGTCTTTATGAGAAGTCATGGGCTCGATTATGACCTACCGAGCGCACCACCTCTGACAGCGCCCGTAGCTGATCCAGCAGACGCCAGCGTGCGCGCTCGTGCGTGATTGATCATCGAACGATCCTAGGGCGCTGACAGACGCGCCTGGGCGATGTGCTCTCCCAAACGCTCCGTCTCCGGTTTCGTTCCTAGTGTCGCTGCATGGGAACGATTGCATTGGAGAAGCACTGCAGGGTGTGCGGAGGGTTGCTGGGAAAACGTGCCCGGTCCCTGTGTTCAACCGACTGCCGGCGCAGGGGCAAAGCGGCGAACGGGCGTGCCAGATACGAGGCCAGAATAGGCCGACCGGTCACCTACACCGTTGAGTACAAGCCTCGCCGTGTCCACCGCGACGGTTCGCTGACCATCGCCCTTGGCACTGGCGACAGTCGGAGGATTCTAGATGCGGTACGTCGGCTGTCGGAGCCTGCGCCCGGTGGCTGCCTTTTGTGGATGCGGGACGATGTCAAGGGATTCGGGCGGTTCCGGTACCAAGGCAGGGACCTGCGCGTGCATCGTGTGGTCGCTCGGGCATTATGGGGCGATGTGCCGAGCAGGGTCCTACAGACGTGCGGTAACAAACTCTGCTGCGCTCCAGCCCATGTGGTGGTGGAATCATGACGTGCCTGTTCTGCGGAGATGAACTGTCTGGGACCCAAATCAAATGCTGCTCTGCGAGGGCGTGCATTCTCGCCGCGAAACGGGCTCGTGCCAAAGCACGGCGCGAGGCCGACCCGAGCAAGCGAACCGTTCGGCGCCGAAATGACGATGGACGGACCTGGGACTTTCCACCGGAGCTGGAGTACCTCAATCAAGACCCGGGTATGCCGACACAGCACATATTCCATATGCGCAGCAACCCTTGGGTCCGTCGTCTGGCACTGCTACGCCGAAAGGAGCGGGCAGCCCGGTTAAAGACGCGACTGGATTCGCTGGCTAAGGCAACAAAGACGGCTGGGTGGGGACAAGCGAAGTCCGATTGTTCAGGAACGTGAAGAACCGCGTCACAATTTCCGTGGCAGTGGCTGGCTGATACAGCTCCCGAACGGCACGGTGAGGTTGACCTCCAAACGCTGAGTGAAGGTTGGCCGCCTGGTACACCCTTTCAGCATCCGTACCGGACGCCGTCAAGACGTGAACTTCAAACTCGACTCTCGGTGCACCCAAATGCCCTTCCAAGAGCAACTGCATCACGTTCGCCTCGTACAGGGGCTGGTAGATTCGGTCAGAACGCAGGCTTGCCTTCAACGCCATCGCAAGGATAATTTCTCCGGGTTCTACCTGCCCCTCCAGCTTGCGGTAGGCCGTTGCCAACATCTGTTGCTCCGTAAGTCCCAATTTCGTAACGGGTGTGCGCCAGAAATCGTCGTCCCACATGTGCTCGGGAAGTACCACAACAGCGAGGTCAGGGGTGGAGGTCGGCATAGTCAGATTGAAGCCGGTCAGACGTTCGCGCATCTTTTCGATCTCTTCCTGAGCGCTCGGCACCAAGAGCCGCACCCAGTCATAGCTTCGGGGAAGATTAAGAACGACAACTTGTCGTTTGGGATCTGGCGCCACTCTCGGTCGGCTATAGCGTGGGGACGTGACCCAGCTTTCGCCGAGCATCGCACGATTCCAATACGCTGCAGCGTCCCAAAGGATGCCGGATGTCAGAATTTCGTACACATCGCCGGTTACCTTGGCGACAGCGGCAGGCTTGATCTCGAAGTCAGCACCGTAAAGCAAGTTCCCCTCGGCCAAGGCGTTGGAAGTGCATTGCCTCACGACATCGAGAAACGGCATCGAATTTAGGCCAGCCGGGCCCCACCCTGGCAATACCGCATCGAAGGTATATGCCAGCATGTTCTGCTGCGCCAGCCGAAATTTGGTGTCTCGGCCCTTGACTGGATTGTTGCGGCGGTCCTCGATCTGCCGCAGCCCGGTCGCAAGGGCCAGCGTGGACACTTCACTATGCCTGAAGGGCACTAGCCCATCTCCTCTGCTTGTCGAATTAGATCGGAGAGGCGATTACCCAGCGCCATTGCCAGCCTCTCTTGAACCGTGAGCGTCGGGTTGCGCCGCCCCCGCTCCAACTCACTCAGATAGCTCCGATCTAACCCTGCGAGCTCGGCCAGTTGATGCTGAGTAAGGCCAAGGTCACTTCGCGCCCGGCGCACGGCGAGCCCGAATGAGGCTGTTAGATCGTCTCCATCCACGTGTACAAGCTAACCGACGTCAGCTCCGCAACTACGCCCAACCGCGTGTCGTGACAGAAGGACCGCGAAGCTCTTTGTAGACTATAGGCAACATCCACCGGCGTAGTTACAACATTGTCGCCCCCTCGATGTAGGTTGTCTGGTGGCTATCTAAAGGAGTTTCAAATTGTCCAAAAAGACTGCAGTTTCGCTGTTCTCGGGTTGCGGTGGATTCTGCGAGGGGGTTCGTCTGGCAGGCTTTGACGTTAAGGCGGCGGTCGAAATCGATCGCTTCGCGACGCAGACCTACAGAGAGAACTTCCCCGAGGTTCCGCTTTTTGAAGGTGACGTCCACGACTTCCTCAACGCAGAGTCGGCGACCTGGGCGCGCGTCGCATCCGACTTCCCGGACGTAGAACCCGGCAAGGTGGACATGCTCTTCGGCGGCCCTCCCTGCCAAGGCTTCAGCCAGATCGGAACACGGATCCTTGACGACCCGAGGAATGAGCTCTATATGCAGTTCATTCGGGTCCTCAAGTACCTGAAGCCTCGCGTGTTCCTCATCGAGAACGTCCCGAACATGCTCCTCCTAGACAAGGGCCGGTTCAAGCGAGAGGTACTGGAAGCCCTGAAGGAAGCCGGATACAGCAACAGCAGTGTTCAAGTCGTCGTGGCGTCGGACTACGGCGTTCCTCAGCTGCGTCGAAGGGCCATGTTCTTCGGTGTTCGCGACGGTGAAACCCTAGATTCCACAGCCGAGGACTTTTTCTCGTCTGCGCTGAAGAACGAGGAGCAGGAAGTGCAGACCGTATGGGACGCCCTGCGCGATTCGCCCGAACAGACGGCAATTCACTACGAAGCCGTGGCCTACCCCCGGTCCCAGGCCAAGACGGCCATCTTGGATGAGATGCGGCTGGACAGAGACGGGCGGTGGTACACGTCCGAGTACAAGGTGGCTTCGTCTAAGTCCTCGCAGCGCCGTCTCTACAATCACCACACGAAAGATATCCAAGCGAAGCGACAGGCACTAATTGCCCTTCTTAAGCCGGGCGCCAAGGGCGACTCACTTCCAAAAGACGTATGGAACGGACTCCGCCCGGAGAAGTGGCGGAGACTTCCCTATGACCGCCCGGCTTACACGATCCTCGCTCAAATGCACCGAGACATGTCGGAGTGGGTTCATCCTCGTTTTGAGCGGTGGATCACGGTGAGAGAGGCTGCACGGTTGCAGTCCTTCCACGATGGCTTCGTCTTTCACTCCAGCGAATGGCAGATGTTGAAGCAAATTGGCAACGCCGTGCCCCCGCTATTGGGGCGTGCAGTCGCGTCAGCTGCCCTTCAGTCACTCATGGCGTTGGACGCGAAGTCCGAGACAGGAGTAGTCGACCTTCTGGATGAAGAATCCAACTGGTCGGCACCCATCGCCGTGGCTGTGTAGCGCTCGCCCAAGGTAATAGCCGACGTCGGTCTGGGGAATCTCAGGCCGACGCTTCCTTCTGGTGTTCCAAGAGGTCGTAGATGCAAATGACCTTTGCAATGGGCGTGTACATCACGTGGCTCTTGCTCTCAATCTCCTTCTTCAAGGCAGCGTGCAGCATCTCCATATCGATCTTGGATGTGTCCATGTAGGGCAATACACGTGCCACGTCGTTCCAGGAGTTGCTTTCGAGGAAGGCCGAAAAGTCTTGGACTCCGTCCGCCCAGGTCTTACAGTTGGCCTGCTCTTTCGGGTACTGGGATTGAAAAAATTTCATCCCCTGCGTTACACGAAGCTGAACCCTGGTTGGAACTTCATCGGACGCTACAGTCCCATCTGGGTTCAGGTAGCCGCATGACCTCAGGTACTTATAGATCGGGGTATTCGTGCGCCCTGGGAGATTTTTTGGCAAAACGGAGGAAACTACCAACTTCATTGAATCAATGTCGCCAGGGAGAGAGGGGTTGATGATGTCTCGGAGAAGATCGTATCTGTCTCGACCTACTATGCCTTGGCCCGTCATGGTCAACTTATTATGAACTCCAATGCCAATCACAACGTCCACCTCGTCGCTGTTGAAAGCGTCATCAATCGACATCACGTAAGTCTTGTTTTTCGGAGCACTCGTCTGCACGAGCTCGGTTACCTGCTTTTTGACCCTTCGCAGGAGGCTCAGAGGGAGTCGCTCCTTTAGCGTGGAGAGAGCCAGAAAAACGTCGTCATAGTCCGAAACCGTGATTTCTATGATGGGTAGAGTTAAGGCATCCATCGGGATGACCGTTTTGTTCATTCGAGGATCGGTCGCGTTCTCATCCCATTGCACGAAGATAAGACCATTCTGAAGGAGGCCGATGTTGTCCTTAGTGAGAACTTTGGCAATGCTCATAAGGATCTCACGGACATTCTTGTCGGAGAGGGAGTAGCCCAGAAAGACGACTGGGTGCTCCACAAAAATAGTCAGCAGTTTCGCAGCCAGGTAAGCGTTGCGGCTACCAAAGTTCTCGTAGTCCTTTTGAGTGAGCACCAACGAGTCCGGATTGCTGTAACTGCCGTGGATCTTATAGATTTCCCCAACCCCTTCGGGATTGCTGAAAAGTAGGTCCTCCTGCCCCACATATACTTCCAACTCAGGGAACAGGTGCTCCAGCAGCGGATCGTAGTTTGTGGTGATAATCCCCTGGATAACCGACTTCCTAAGAATCTCAAGCTCGTCAAACTCGCGGCCCTCCACGGGAAGGTTGCGCATAAGATCCTTGACATATTCAGAAATCTCGATCTTAAGCGGCGTACTTACGAACTGAGGGTCTGAATGGATAATCCTCGTGAGCGCGTAGTCATCTGACGCGAACCAATGTGGGTGGAAGTCATTTGCCAGTTCAGTGGCGATGGTCGGGAAGTCACCATTCGCCGCCGAGGCATATTGGGCATAAGGCTTATCCAGCTTTGCAGCAAACCGAGAAAGCAATCCGGCCCAAGTCTCAGATTGAATATATCTACGTGACATTCCACTACCGACAAAAAGGAAAGGGGCCGTCTCATACTTAGAAAGATGTCCGTGCAGTTCATCCCTTAGCGACATTGTCGTTCCCCCGATTGCTTTCCGATGAGACGCAGCACGTGCCGCTCAGATACAGCCTACGGTTGATGAGCCTCGGCTCGTCCATGGACACGTTTCTCCTTGGGACTGCTGAGCAAAGTCTCTTAATGTCATCTCGTCGATCCGCCAGGAACGACGAAACGACAACCGAAGGACTGATCCAAATGACCGCACGCCGCACTCCCGCCAACCGCAAGCCGGCCGCCCCCGTCATCAAGCTGTCCGGTGAAATGGTTGAGGCACCCTCCGAGGCACTCGCCAACGAAGCTGCCGCCGCTGAGTCGATCGCACAGGACGTTGACGCACCCGCCGACGAAGTGGCCGACGCCATCGCCGAACTCGAAGCCGAGGCGAACGGCACGCGCAAGGCACCGGCGAAGAAGCCCGCGAAGGCCACGCCCGCCAAGAAGGCTCCCGCCCCGACGGCGCACACCGACTGCACCCACGCCAAGTCGGGCGCCGAAGGCAAGAAGGCCCGCGCTGCATGTCGTCGTGAAAAGGCCGCCGAAGCCGCAAAGGCTGCGAAGGCATGACTCGCGACCAAATGATCGCCTCTGCCGACTTCGTGCACTCGTCGTTCGGCCCTGATGCCGACCTCGACATCGACGACGACGGCTCCGCGTTCATCACCACGCCGCACGCCACCATCGAAGGCTTCTTTGCCTTCGACCACGAATGCGTCGCCCGCCTGACGCTCGTCCCGTAACCTCAACCCACACCCCCGGCAACGGGGGTTAGTGGTGGATACGCTAACCTATTTGCCGCTCAATAGTCGCCACAGATTCAGGCACGCCACGATAATCAAGACCCACCCGACGAATATTAGGAATGACCCGAACGGAGTCTGTTCTGTGACGAGGCATTCAATGGGGCGCCCGATGCAGACGTATTTCTTCGTGGCGAGACCATCGGCCACAGCCCAACACCCAAAGCCGAGCACCATGCCAACCCCGACCTGCCAGATTCTTCCCACATTTCCCCCAATTCATAGGCCTGACTGAACTATAGAGGTTCGAGGGTCGCACCCATGTAATCGTGCATCGACGCCGACGCGCTGCGTCCGTCGCTGACGCGTCCGCAATGCGCTCCCTGACGATCCAACGATGTCGTTGTGCGTGAATGTGTCACTTCGCCTGTCTACTCGATTGAACGCTCACTGACGCGACGTGTCGCCGATGCTCGATCTGTACCGTTGCCATGATGTCGGATTGCATTGATGTGCTGCCGATGATCCCGTCTGCCGCTGCGCCGCGTACTGCCCTGATGCCCTGATGCCGACGCATGATCACTGTCCTGATGTCCGCGTCCGTCCGACGTCCCGATGACGTACTGCCTTCCGTCCCGTGTGACGCCTCATGCTGTCGACGCCGCGTGCCTGCACCGTGCATGTGTCTGCCGCGCCACTGATGATGTGCCCGCTGCTGCGCTCTGACGTGATCCGTCGTTGCATCGACGCGTGATCATGCACGATGCGTGAACAAACGTCTGCCGTGTGCTGCTGAACCTCTGCCGTTGCGCCGTGGGCTCGTTACAACGATGCATTGTCGCGATGACATGGGGTCGACACCCCCTCCCCTGGGCAGCTAAATCCACCCGGTGCGTTCGGGTGCTCGCATTTTGTACGGGTCTGGGGAAATGAAAAATAGTACTCAAACGGGTCCCTCGCCGCTCCTTGCGAGGCCAATCACTTCTTGCGGGAGTGAACGACACCGATCTCTTGATGACAGACCTCTTGTAATTCGTTCATCTTGGCCTTCACGACCTTGCCATGGCGCTGCAACTTGGGAAACCGAAGCGGATCATCGTTATTCAACCCCACTACGTCTAGCAGCCAAGATGAATGGGCATCGGCAACGGCTTGCGCTGCATTGCGGACATCGTCCGAGCCGATCATCAGTATCCGCGCAAGGGGAATCTGCTGATCCTCCCTCACCGTCTGGAGTTCGTCGACGTCCTTCGGACGAAGGAGGGGTACCGTCTGGTAGGCAGTAAAGGCGGCGTCAATGAAGGCTGAGTAGACTTCGACCTTTTGGTTCCTGAGCCAACGGTCGTACTCATCGACTCGATCGGCCTTCAGCTTGAAGATCCCAAACCATCCATTAATGACGGCTGCACCAGCTGCACCGCCAATGAGCGACAGCAGCGGCAGCAGCCAGATCTGAAAGTCCACAATCTGAAGGTCCATAGCTGTACCGTACCGGTTCTTATATGCAGAGCCCGGACGCCCTTGGGTTGACGGGGTGACGACGGGGTGACCGGCGTATAGTCCAGTGTTCACGTGGGGTCGACGGGTTGACGGGTCGACGGGCGATGAGAACGAGCAGACCCGGTGGAGCCTATAACGATAAAGATAAAGATCATCGCTTCAAACACGTATAGGCATTTTTGCTCTTGCTCGCACGTCGTCAACCCGTCACCCCGATCAACCCGCATGAACGCTGGTCTGCACACTCATCACCCCGGCGTCACCCCGTTTTCGGCGTCACCCCGACGAGCCCAAGATACAGACTCAATGTTGAGCACGTTTTGAGCGCAATACGGTTTGATCAACAGAAATATTCAGTGCTTGGGGAGTATCGAAATACGCGAATTTTCAACGATTTTGCTCTGCCGCCCATGCTTCTGCGAAAGTTCAAATCCCACCGTCACCGCGAAGGAAAACCCCCGGGAAACCGGGGGTTTTCTGCATTCTCAGCCGCTTCGTGGTGCACTTTTGGTGCATATTTCGAAGAATCGCTCCCACATCGAGGTACTGCCGCACGCGCCACGGGGCGTGGCCGAGGGTACCGGGGCGGCATCCTGCGTCTCTACCCGAGTGACGGAAGCTTTCTCCGGGCCAGTCGCTTTACGGCCTCGGGCGTCGGCCGGCCGCGTGCCTCATCCAGGGCGGCCCTCAACTGCGCGGCCAGAATATTACGTCGCACATGGAGAGCCAATTCTTTCCGAGCCTCCGGATCCGTCCGAAGCTCTCCATCCGGCGTTCTCAAGGTATCGAATGGGGACGGCAGGTTCGGGGCCGTTCGCTGTGCCAGTCGCACCCCCGCTTCCGGCGTCCGTCGTCCCCGGGCCTCGTCCAGCGCGACCCGGAGTTGGGCCGCCCGGATTCCCCTCCGTATACGCAGAATGGTTTCTTCCCTCGACGCTCGGGCTTCCCCATCCGCAGCAGACATTGGATCGCCCCTCTCAGTCCGTTGCATTCATCATCTCCGAGACGTCCATAACCGCCAAGGCTTTGCGTCACCGAGGCGGAAGATGCACGAGCTCTGGGAAGGTCGTCGGGACGGAAGCCAGCGATCGCTGGCAGGGGACGGCATGGGGCTACAAACCAGATTCTCGGCAAAGGGTTTCGCAGGGTAAAGACCTCAGTTATACCGACTTCTAGGAAGTTCTAGCGGGTTATGCGGATTTTCCTAGAACCCGCTAGAACTTGGTACAACTTGCCAGATTTCACGTACGTACGGTGCGTGAGGTGAAGGGTCTGGCGTACACAACGACCGTCGGCAATACCCCCAAGCCATCGCACGGGGAGCGACTCGACCAAACGTTCCAACTGTCGCCCCGGTTGGCGCGAAAACAGGAGTTCCTAAAGATAGTTTAGAAACCACCAGAGCCGCTCGCGAACCTACTGAAGGCCACCCACCTCGTCATCCGCCAGCTCCAGAGCCTCGGCTACGGCGTCATCATCATCCAGCAAATGCCTGACGTCGCCTCATACTCACGCATGCGACTCGAAGAGGCCCCTTGTGCAATGGCGGAACGCCATGCAAGAGTGCGCCCATGAATGAATCCGCTGCTAAGGTCGCGCGCAAACTCAGCACAATTCCAGTTCGTGTGTCTCGCCAAATGACCGCCACCGAGTATCAGGTTCGCGTGGCCGAGGTCCTCAATCTTTTTGACATAGAAGCAGTGGGTGACGAAACGGGTGTGCATTACGGGGGCGAGGGCGTTGCGCTGGAAGATCAGCCTCTACTCGCGGCCATTCGCGTACTCGTCGGAAGGCGATTCGGCGTCCCGGATAATCTACAGTAGCCCGACAGTAGGTGTCCTTCGGATCAAGTGTCGCGTTCCCGGGTCTTGGCCCGGACGAAGGGGTGGCATCGTTCTTTCTAGCGGTCACACCGGTCCTGAATCAAAGTGCCATATCCACCTCGCCTGGGCCATAGGCGTTCCGCCGGGTTCAACCCCGCAGTTATACCCAGTTCTAGAACTCCGTATAAATGGAAATATTGGTGCGGCGAACCGGCCGAGGTGCTCCACTCACCGCTGGCCACCCACATCCGCTATCGCCGCGTAAGTCAACTCCGCAGGCGCTGCCGGCCACCGCTCGGCAGGACGGTCATTCACCCGGCTCGGGGCGGTAGGTGGCGAAGGCGAGACGGTCGGTGGACCAGCCCAGCGCGGTGGCGGGGTGGACTCCGGGCCTCACAACCAGAGAGGTACGCAGTGGGGAGCGGGACGAGAATGAGCAGGGGCCGCAAAATATGGCTCGGTGTGCTGGCAGTAACGGTTGCCTCTGTCACTGCTTTCTTCCTCTGGTCATCGTGGAAGAGCGATCAGATTGTCGCTGAGCTCAAGTCGATTGCCGACCGCCTCCAGCCAGAGCCGGGATGGGAGCCTTTGAGAACGCAGGAGCCGGTGGGCAGTGCGCTGTGCATCCCGCTCGATGGACCTTGCTCCCAGTACGCATACCGTTGGGACACTCACCGGAAGTACCGGGAGGGTGACCTGGAGCGGTACGTTCAGCAGGTGGGTTTGACGCCACAGGAGTACAAGCCATGCGTACGGGAGCAGAGGATCAATGCAGGCGGACTGGACTGCCGGGGCATTGGCGTCATCGACGGATGGAACGTACGCATTACGATCACTGACTACGGTCGGGACGACGACACCAACATTGTGCAGGTCGTGGTCAACAAGTACGGCTACTGATCCTTGTTTTGTGTTCGCGATTGCCGCAGAGCGGAGGCGGCCACCCCGTTGCCGGGGTGGCCGCCAGTTTCAGTGCGATCTTGGTGTTAGTGCTCTGCTTCTGCGGCAGCCTTCTTGGCGTCTTTCTCGGCGTCCTTCTCGGCGCGCAGAGCCTCCGCGTCGTGCTGTTCCTCGGCTTTTTCCTGGTGGATGACCGCTGCGAAGAGCTTCTCCATCTCCTTGGCCACGCCGGCGGCTGAGGCCGGGTTCTGGCCGGTCACCAGCCGGTCGTCAACCACGACCTTCTCCTCGAAGACGTCAGCGGAGACGTGGGTTGCGCCTTGTTCCTCAAGTCGGTCGGCCAAGAAGAAGGGGATGACCTTGTCCTTCCCTGCGGCAACCTCTTCGTCGTTGGTGAAGGCGGCCACCTTCCGGCCCTCGACGAGGCGAAGCCCGTTCTTCAATTCCACGTTCAGCAGGCCGGCCGGCCCGTGGCAGACCGCGCCCACCAGGCCGCCGGCGTTGTAGACGCTGGCCACCAGATTCTGCAAGCCTTCGCTGTCCGGGAAGTCCCACATCGTGCCGTGGCCGCCCACGAGATAGACGGCGTCGTACTGGTCGGGATCAACGACGTCGACGCGGGCAGTGTTGTAGAGGCCGGCGCGCGTGGTCTCGTCCTCCGTGAAGGCGACCTGGATGGGATCTTCTGAGTCCACCTCGTCGCGCGGAGGCTGGCCGCCCTGGATGGACGCGAAGTCGACGAAATGCCCGGAATCCTTGAAGACCTTCCAGGGATGTGCAGCCTCGGCCACGTTGTAGCCGGTCTTCTCTCCGGTATCGCCGATCTCGGAAACGCTGGTCAGTACCATGAGGATTTTCTTCATGAAGTGCTCCTTTCGTCCAACTTCCACCCTACGCCCAGCCCCATTCGGGCCCCTCCCAGCTGTCTTTTGCCTGCCGGCAGGCTTGCTTGGCTCTTGACCATTGAGGCAGCGCCCTAGAGCCTTGGGGCATGACAGCTCGATACCACTTAGGCTTCGCAGCCGCTGCAGGGTTGGCGCTGCTGTGCGGGTGCGCGATGCAGGGGGATCCGGCAAGTGGGACCCCGGCCAACCCAACAACTATGGCCGTCTCAGGCTCGCCGTACAGTCTCTACACACACTGCGGCATCCATGAAGCGCTCGTACAGGGCACCTATTTCGTCGCGGACGAGGCGCTGGACGACGGCCACGGCAACCCGCCTGAAGGCTGGAAGAACCCCTACCAGCCCGGCGCCATCACCGTGACCGGCCCAAAGGCCATCTTCCGCGATGACGCCGGCCACACGGTGACCTTCCATGCCCGCCCTGGCGCCACAGGTTTCCTCAACACCTGCTCCTAGAACGCAGGCAGCGGCACCCGAAACGCGCGGTTCCGTCGAGCGCTGCCAGCCGTTCACAGCTCCCCCTCGAGTTGCTCCATCTCCAGGCACGCGTCCTCGTAGGAAACGTCTCCGTTCCGGAATGCCTGCTCGAGTTCCTTGGCCCTGTGCCGTGAATGGGCCGTGCTCAGTGTTCCCGTGAGGCCACCCTCCAGATAGTCGAACCTGGAGTGCGTGGGCTGCTGGTCGCGGGCGTGGTCGCTTGCGGGGACGTGCCGGCGGATTGTCGCGCGGAACCAAGCGCCAGGGTGCATTAGGCGATGCGCATAGGCTCTGGGGTCGACTAGGTACATGCTTCCATGGTTCAACTCCCTGCTGAGAAGACCATGAGTTTCCTCTGAGTGATCGGGGCAAACGACTTTCCGGGGCCATCACCACAAACCAGGAGGCCCCGCTTCCCTCGCGGTGGCAGGGAAGCGGGCCCCGGTCTCCCGCCTACCCGCGGACGATCACGACGTCCAGGGTCCGGGGGCCGTGGACGCCTTCGACGCGTTCGAGCTCGATGTCGCTGGTGGCGCTGGGGCCGCTGATCCAGGTCTGCGGGCGGTTGCCGTCGAGCCGGCGGAGGGCCTCCGGCAGGATGGCGGTAATGTCCCCGGCCCGGACGATGCAGATGTGCCGGTCCGGGACGAGGCTGATGACCCGGCGCCCCTGGTCCGGTGCGGCATCGAGGATGATGGTGCCGGTTTCGGCGACGGCGACGGCGCTGCCGGTGACGACGGCGTCAATCCCGTCGAGCTCCTCGACGCTGAGCCGCTGCCCGGGGGCGTCCGTGACGCGGCGGCCGGAGCCGCCGTCGTAAGCGTCCGCCTCCGCGAACAGGGACTCCGCGAGGCCGTGCGGCACAGCGTAGCGGCCGGTGCCCTCCAGCAACGCGGCGAGCCGCTGCGGCACCGCGGCGGCTTCCTCGACGAAGACGTTTGCCTTGTAGTCGAGGAGCCGGTCCGTCAGCAGCTCGATCAGCGCTTCCCCGCTCAGCTCGGAGGAGCGCCGGTAGTCGCGGGGCACCTCCGGTATCGCCGGGGCGTCCCGAAGGGCGGAGCGGATCCGGTCGAGTATTTCTGCGCGTGCGTTCACGGGTTCTCCTCTGTTCCGGCTAATCCCGGGCCAGCGGACTTCGGCCCGGGGGCGTCGGTGCCGGCAGCCGGGGCTGCATCGGGTCCGGCGGCGCGGTGTTCCTTGTCCCACCACTGCCGGAAGGACTGTGCGGGCGGTGCAGGGATGTCCCGGCTTTGGGTCCAGCCGGCGGCGATGCCGGGCAGTTTGGTGATTTTCCGGTCCGGGCCGGCGGCGATCCGGCCCAGCGGCAGCGCCTTCTCCACGAGGCCGAGATTCTTTCCGGAGGACAGTGCCCAGGAGGCCGCCTTCATGCCCAGGTCCATCTGGCTCGGCAGGCGCTCCCTCCCACGCTTCCCGCGCTTGCCGCGTTTGCTGTCCACGTCCTCGCCGCGCAAGTGCACCAGGATGTCCGGGATGTTGATCTTCACCGGGCAGGCGTCGTAGCAGGCGCCGCACAGGGAGGAAGCATAGGGCAGGGAGTTGTTCTCCTCGGCCGTGATCCCAGTCAGCAGCGGGGACAGGATCGCGCCGATCGGGCCCGGGTAGGTGGATCCGTAGGCGTGCCCGCCGGTGCGTTCGTAGACGGGGCACACGTTCATGCAGGCGCTGCAACGGATGCAGTGCAGCGCGGAGCGGCCCATTTCGTCGGCCAGGGCGGCGCTGCGTCCGTTATCCAGCAGGACCAGATGGACGTTTTGCGGCCCGTCGTCAGGAGTGACGCCGGTCCACAGCGAGGTGTAGGGGTTCATCCGCTCGCCCGTTGAGGACCGCGGGAGCAGCTGCATGAACACTTCGAGGTCCTCCCAGCCGGGCAGCAGTTTTTCGACGCCCATGACAGTGATGAGCGTTTCCGGCAGCGTCAGGCACATGCGCCCGTTGCCTTCGGACTCGACGACGGCCAGGGTCCCGGAGTCTGCGAGGGCGAAGTTCGCGCCGGACACGGCCACCTTGGCGCTGAGGAACTTGCGGCGCAGGTGTGCCCGGGCGGCCGCGGCGAGGCGGGCCGGCTCGTTGGTCAGCTCCGGGTCCACCCCCTCCATTTCGCGCAGGAAGATGTCCCGGACCTGGCTGCGGTTCTTGTGGATGGCCGGGACCAGGATGTGGCTGGGCTTGTCGTGGTCCAGCTGGACGATGAGCTCGGCGAGGTCGGTCTCGTAAGCCGCGATGCCCTGTTCTTCGAGGTATTCGTTGAGGCCGATTTCCTGCGTGGCCATGGACTTGACCTTGACCACCTCGTCGGCGCCCTGGTCCCGGATGAGGGCGGCGACAATGCTGTTGGCTTCGCCGGCGTCCCGGGCCCAGTGGATGGTCCCGCCTCGGGCGGTGAAGTTCGCCTCGAACTCTTCGAGCAGTTCCGGCAGCCGGGCCATGACGGATTCCTTGATCGCCCGGCCCGCCTCGCGCAGCTCCTCCCAGTCGGGGAGTTCGGACACGACGGCCAGCCGCTTGTCCCGGATGGTCCGGGTGGCGTGGCCGAGGTTGGCCCGCAGCTGGGTGTTGCCGAGCTCGCGGCGGGCGGCTTTCGGGAAGGGCTCGTGTTCGTGCAGGTTGCCGATGCCGAAGACCGGCAGGGACGGCATCCCCAGGAATGTGCCGCTCATCGCGCGGTCCTTCCGGTGGTGAGGCGGACGTCGCCGGAGACGGCGGCGGGATTCTCGAGGGTGCTGGCCAGGATCTCGGCGAAGTGCATCGTGGTGACGCCGGTGCCCTGCCGGGACAGTCCGCCGCCGATGTGCATCAGGCAGGACGCGTCGCCGCCGGCGCAAAGTTCCGCGCCCGTGCCGCAGATGTTGGCGGTCTTGTCCGCCAGCATCGCCGAGGAGACGTCCGCGTTCTTCATCGAGAAGGTGCCGCCGAAGCCGCAGCACTGGTCGGCCTCGGGCAGTTCGGCCAGTTCGATGCCGCCGACCGAGCGCAACAGGTCCAGTTGGCGGTCGCCGAGCCGGAGCAGGCGCATGCCGTGGCAGCTGGGGTGGTAGGTGATCCGGTGCGGGAAGTACGAGCCCAGCTGCGTCGCTGCGTCGGTGACGCCCAGGACATCCACCAGGAGCTGGGAGAGCTCGTAGGTTTTGGCTCCGACGGCGGCGGCCCGGGCTTCCAGCCCGGCGTCCCCGCAGCGGCGGGCGGCCATGGGGTGCTGGTGCTTCACGGAGGCGACACACGAACCGGAAGGTGCGACGGCGACGTCGTACTCATCTTCTTCGAAGGCCTTCACATGGTTGGCGACGACGGGCAGCGCCTCCTTGAGGTAGCCGCTGTTGACGTGCATCTGCCCGCAGCAGGCCTGGCCGGCCGGAAAGATGACCTCGTGGCCGAGGCGTTCCAGGATGGACACCGTGGCGCGGGCCGTGGCCGGGTACATGGCGTCAACGATGCACGTGGCGAAAAGCGCGATCCTCACTGGGCACCTCCGCTGGGGACGACACTGTGGTGTGCGGCCCGGGCTGAGGGCACGTACTCCGCCGGGTGCTGGGAGGCACGCACCACGGCACGCAGCTCCCCCAGGCCGCCGCTGAGCACGCCGGCGGCGCGGGCCTGGACCAGGACGTTGCCCAGGGCCGTGGCTTCCACGGGTCCGGCGATCACGCGTTTGCCGGTGGCGTCGGCGGTGAGCTGGCACAGGAGCCGGTTCTGGGATCCGCCGCCCACAATGTGCACGACGCCGGCCCGGACGTCCGCGAGCCGTTCGGCGTCGGCGATGGTCCGGGCGTAGCCGGCGGCAAGGCTGTCCAGGATGCACCGCACGATGTGCGCGGGATGCTCCGGCAAGACAGCGCCGGTGTTCCGGACCGCGGCCCGGACCCGTTCGGGCATGTTGTCCGGAGCGATGAAACAGGGGTCGTCGGCGTTGATGACCGGGCCGCCGGGCGGAAGAGTCGCGGCCGCGTCGAGCAGTTCCTCGAGCCCCGGCCGGTAGCCTTCGGCGGCCCAGGTGCGCTGGCACTCGCTGAGCAGCCAGAGGCCGCCGACGTTGCGCAGGTAGCGGATGGTGCCGTCCACGCCGCGTTCGTTGGTGAAGTTCGCGGTCCGGCTGGCCTCGGTCAGGACCGGGTGGGACAGTTCGACGCCGACCAGAGACCACGTGCCGGAGGAGACGTAGGCGAAATTGTCGTTAGCATCTCCGGCGCCAGCACCTCCGGCGTCCGCCGGTACGGCGGCGACGGCCGAGGCGGTGTCGTGCGAGCCGACGGCCACCACGGCCGTGGTTTCGGGAAGTCCCAGGCGTCCCGCGATGTCCTTGGTGAGGGTGCCGATGGTCTCGCCGGGCTGGATCAGCGGCGGGAACAGGTTCGTGGGTAGGTCCAGGGCGGTGAGGAACTCCGTGGCCCACTCCCCCGCGACGGCGTCGAAGAGCCCGGTGGTGGAGGCGTTGGTGGCCTCGGTGCGGCGCTGGCCGGTGAGCAGGAACCCGATGAGGTCCGGGATGAGCAGCGCCTGCAGCCCCTCCAGCGCCGGCTCCGTGGCGAGCTGGTAGATCGTGTTGAACGGCAGGAACTGCAGCCCGGTGGTGGCGTAGAGCCGGGCCGGATCGAGTTTTTCGTGGACCCGGGAGATGGCGGTACGGGACCGGTTGTCGCGGTAGCTGAACGGCGCCGCGACCAGGTCACCGGCGTCGTTGACCAGCCCGTAGTCCACGGCCCAGGTGTCGATCCCGATGCTGGCGATGCTCTCGCCGCGGGCCGCGGCCGTCGTGGCGGCGGCCGCGAGCCCGGCGAGGACCTCGGCGAACAGCGCGTCGAAGTCCCAGCGGAGGCCGCCGTCGAGCTCCTTGACCCCGTTGGGGAACCGGTGCACGGTCTCCAGCTCGGCCCTCGCCCCACCGGGGCTGCCCGCGACCCGGCCCAGGATGACCCGGCCCGAGGACGCACCGATGTCGATAGCGACAAAGGAACTGCCGGCAAACCGGCTGCCGTCGGTATCCGCTGGTGGCACCGCGTTCATCGCAGGAAGGCTCATCGCAGGAAGGCCGCGGCCACGCCGGCGTCCACGGGGATGTGGAGCCCCGTGGTGTGGGAGAGCTCGCTGCCGGTGAGCACGGCGGCGGCGTTGGCCACGTTTTCGGGCAGCACTTCGCGCTTGAGCAGGGTGCGCTGGGCGTAGTACTTGCCCAGTTCCTCTTCCTGCACGCCGTAGACGGCGGCGCGCTTGGCGCCCCAGCCGCCGGCGAAGATCCCGGAGCCGCGGACCACGCCGTCGGGGTTGATGCCGTTGACCCGGATCCCGTACTCGCCCAGTTCCGCGGCGAGGAGCCGGACCTGGTGGGCCTGGTCCGCCTTGGTGGCGGAGTAGGCGATGTTGTTCGGGCCGGCGAAGACGGAGTTCTTGGAGGAGATGTAGATGATGTCGCCGCCCATCTCCTGGCCGATCATCACCTGGGCGGCCGCCTTGGCCACCAGGAACGAGCCCTTGGCCATGACGTTGTGCTGCAGGTCCCAGTCCTTTTCCGTGGTTTCCAGCAGCGGCTTGGAGATGGAGAGCCCCGCGTTGTTGACCACCAGGTCCAGTCCGCCGAAGGCCAGGACGGCTTCCTCGATGGCGGCGGCGATCTGGGCTTCGTCGGTGACGTCGGCCTGGACGCCGATGGCGACGTCGGCGCCGCCGAGTTCCGCGGCCACGGCCCGGGCGTTGTCCAGGTTCAGGTCAGCGATGACCACGCACGCGCCGTCGGCGGCGAAGCGGGTGGCGATCGCCTTGCCGATGCCCGACGCAGCCCCGGTCACCAGGGCGATCCGGCCGGCATGGGATTTCGGCTTGGGCATCCGGGCCAGTTTGGCTTCCTCCAGGTCCCAGTATTCGATCCGGAACTTCTCGGCTTCCTCGATCGGGGCATAGGTGGAGACGGCTTCGGCGCCGCGCATGACGTTGATGGCGTTGAGGTAGAACTCCCCCGCCACCCGGGCGGTCTGCTTGTTGGCGCCGAAGGAGAACATGCCCACGCCGGGCACCAGCACAATCGCCGGGTCCGCGCCGCGCAGGGCGGGGCTGTCCGGGGTTGCGTGCCGGTCGTAATACCCCTGGTAGTCCTCGCGGTAGGCGGCGTGGAGTTCCTTCAGCCGGGCCACAGAGTCTTCAACCGGGGCGTCGGCGGGCAGGTCCAGGACCAGCGGCTTGACCTTGGTGCGCAGGAAGTGGTCCGGGCAGGACGTGCCCAGGGCGCCGAGCCGCGGGTGCTCGGCGCTTTCCAGGAACGCCAGGACGGCAGGGTCGTCGCTGAAGTGCCCCAGCTGCGGCTTGTCCGTCGAGGCGAGTCCGCGGATCACGGGGGCCAGGGCGGCGGCCTTCGCGCGGCGCTCGGTTTCCGGGAGGGCGGCGTAGCCGGGCAGCTTGGGACCGAACGGTTCGTTCTTTCCGTGGTCCTTGATGTACTCCTCGGCCTGCTCGATGATCCACAGCGAGTTCGCTTCGGCTTCCTCGCTGGTGGCGCCCCAGGCGGTGATGCCGTGGCCGCCCAGGATGGTGCCGACGGCCTGCGGGTTGGCGTCCTTGATCGCGGCGATGTCCAGGCCGAGCTGGAAGCCGGGGCGCCGCCACGGCACCCAGGCCACTTTCTCGCCGAAGATCTCCTTGGTCAGGGCCTCGCCGTCGGCGGCCGTGGCGATGGCGATCCCGGAGTCCGGGTGCAGGTGGTCCACGTGCGCGGCATCGACCAGGCCATGCATGGCGGTGTCGATCGAGGGGGCGGCGCCGCCCAAGCCGAACAGGCAGTAATCGAACGCGGCGACCATGTCGTCTTCACGCTCGACGCCGGGGTACACGTTCTTGAGCGCCTGCAGCCGGTCCAGCCGCAGCACGGCAAGGCCCTCGGCCTTCAGCGTGCCCAGGTCACCGCCGGAGCCCTTGACCCACAGAAGCTCGACGTCCTCGCCGGTCACGGGGTCCTTTTCGGTGCCCTTGGCGGAGGTGTTGCCGCCGGCGAAGTTGGTGTTCCGCTTGTCCGCGCCGAGGCGGTTCGAACGGGAGATCAGTTCTTCAACAGTCTTATTGGTCATTATTTAAGCGCCCCATCCGGCCTGGTGGCCGCCGACGCGGTCCTCGTTGATCTTCTTCTGGTAACCGCTGGCCTTGAAGGCGGCCATCGGGTCCGCGGCCAGACCGCGGGATTCACGCCACTGCGCCAGCGCGGGGCGGACATCGGTGTAAAAGGCATCGTTGAAGATGCCGTTGGCGGCCAGGACGTCGCCGCTGCGCTGGGCCTCGGCCAGCGCATCGGTGTCGATCAGCAGGGCGCGGGCGGTCATTTCCTGGACATTGAGCACAGACCGGATCTGGCCCGGGATCTTTTCCTCCAGGTTGTGGCACTGGTCCAGCATCAGGGCGACGGCTGAATTCTCTCCTGCGGACTTGCCGAACCCGCCGCCGCGGATGACCTCGTGCATGATGCGGAAGAGCTGGAAGGGATCCGCCGCACCGACGATCAGGTCATCGTCCGCGTAGAAGCGGGAGTTGAAGTCGAAGGAGCCGAGCTTGCCCAGGCGCAGCAGCTGCATGACGATGAACTCGATGTTGGTGCCGGGGGCGTGGTGGCCGGTGTCGAGGCAGACGAAGGCTTTCTCCCCCAGGGCCAGGGTCTGGGCGTAGGAGGTACCCCAGTCCGGAACATCGGTGTGATAGAAAGCCGGCTCGAAGAACTTGTACTCCAGAACCAGGCGCTGCTCGGCGCCCAGGGCTGCGTAAATTTCCTGCAGCGACTCGGCCAGGCGGTCCTGCCGGCCGCGCATGTCGTCCTGGCCCGGGTAGTTGGTGCCGTCCGCGAGCCAGATCTTCAGATCCCGCGAGCCCGTGGCGTTCATGATCTCCAGGCACTCGAGGTGGTGGTCGATCGCGCGGCGGCGCACCGCAGGGTTCGAGGAGGTCAGGGAACCAAACTTGTACTCGTCGTCCTGGAAGGTGTTGGAGTTAATGGTGCCGAGTCCCACGCCGAGCTCCGCCGCGAACTCCTTCAGGGCCGCGTAATCATCCACCTTGTCCCAGGGGATGTGCAGCGCCACGGTGGGCGCGAGTCCGGTGAGTTCGTGGACCTTCGCGGCGTCGGCCAGCTTCTCGTGGACCGTGCGCGGGGTGCCGGGAGTGCCGAACACCTTGAAGCGGGTGCCGGAGTTGCCGTAGGCCCAGGACGGGACCTCGATGGCGAGTTCCCCGAGGCGGCCCAGGGCCGTTTCTGTGGTGTTCATGGTTGTTCCTTCTGCGGTTGGTGGTTGTCCCCGGCGGCGTTTGCTGCGGACAACTGGTCCTCGAGATTGAAGATTTCGGTGAGCTGGAGGAAGCCTTGGTCCGGCGCTCCGGCGAGGTCGTCGAAGAAGCCGGCCATGTCGGCCTGCCAGTGGGCGTTGACGTCAGTGGCTGCCATCCGGGCCTGGGCTTCGGTCAGGCTGTCCGTTTCGAAGTAGCCGATCAGGAGCCCGTCGGGCCGGAGGAAGAGTGAGTAGTTGTTCCAGCCCGAGGCCTTCAGGGCCCGGAGCATCTCCGGCCAGACGGCGGCGTGCCGGCGGGTGTATTCCCCGATCAGCGCGGGCTTGACCTGGAGCTGGAAGCAGACGCGTTGCGTGCTCATGAGAGCACCACGTGGCGGTGTTCGATGCCCAGCAGGGATGCGGCGGCCTTGATGTCGGCGGCGCGGTGGCCGACGCACAGGGCCCAGTGGTGGCCGATTCCGGTCTGGCTCCAGACGTCCACCCAGAGCCCGGGGTCCCCGCCGAAGTCCACCCGGGAGGTCGTGTTGCCGATCTGCAGGAGCGGGCCGGGAACCACCTCGCCCTCGGAGGTGACGAACACGTAGCTTCCGTCCGGGTCCTGGCCGAGGCCGAAGGTGGTGACGGGGCCGTGGCGAACATCGAATTCGACCGAGACGCCCCAGCCGCGTTTGCCGTGGTAGATGCCGAGTCCGCGCAGGAGCGGGTCCTGGGCGGACACGGCCAGGTGGGCCGGGCCGTCGTGTCCCATTTCGACCACGTTGTCGAGGAAGTTCAGGGCCTGGATCTCGGTAAATGATCCCCCGGCGCCGATCGCCTGGGCCGCCAGCATGGCGATGGAGGTCCGCAGCTCGAACTCGCCGGCCATCGGGATGCCCCGGGCCGTCAGGATGGAGGAGCCCAGGATCATCCCGGCGCCGAGCCGTTCGTGCTGTTCGCCGGCCAGTCCGCGGTGATAGTAGGCCACGGAGTCCAGGTCGAAGTCCTCCACAAGGCGGTCCAGGCCGACGGACACCTTCGCACCCCACGCGAAGTCGTCGTCGTTCACGGAGTCATCCACAACGAAAAGTTCGCGGGCGAGCCCGAGCCGTTCGGTCACCTCCGCCTCCGTGACGGCGTTGACCCGTTCGCGGAGGTCATCGAATTCCAGCACCTCCACGTGGGAGCCGAAGGTGGTGGACACGGTGGTGAGGTCGGTGGCGACATCCAGCATGCCCGGATAGAGGTGGCCCATGAGCCCGTGCCGGGCATTGCGGAGCCGGGCGCGGACGCCGGCGGCGTGGACCCACGCGGTGATCCGCTCCCAGGCGGACTCCTGCTTAAGGTGCCCCGAGACTGAGCGGAAGTCGATCCCGGCCCGGCGGAAGACGTTGGCGACCTCCGGCACCGGGCACTGGCCGCAGTAGGCCAGCCACTTGCCGGTGTCAAAGTTGGCGTGGTCCATCGCTTCGGTT
Organism: Arthrobacter sp. 10T425; assembly: GCF_056393985.1. Classification (NCBI taxonomy): domain Bacteria; kingdom Bacillati; phylum Actinomycetota; class Actinomycetes; order Micrococcales; family Micrococcaceae; genus Arthrobacter; species Arthrobacter sp. 10T425. The sequence continues at coordinate 63,263 of NZ_JBFTGZ010000017.1, forward strand.
GGCTGCAGGTCGATCACCAGGACGGGGGTCTTCGCGCGCTGGGCGATGGGCAGGACCATGGAGGATGTCAGGTACGTGGTGAGGAAGATGACGATGAGGTCGCAGTCGGCGACGCGGAGCTTTTCGCCGGCCGCGGCGGCCTCCTGCGCGTCGGAGATGAAGCCGGTGTCGACGACGTCGGCGTCGAGCTCCTGGAAGCGGCCGGTGACGTACCGGACGGACTCCCGCAGCTGCGGCAGCAGCTCCGGGAACTGGGGCCAGTAGGCGCCGAGACCGCCGGAGACCAGCCCGATGCGGGTGGGGCGGCGCCGGTGCGGTTGCAGCAGCCGGTCTGCCGGTTGTTTCTGGTTCATGTGGGGGCCTTCCGGCATGAAAAGGGGGATCTGGGGCTCCGGAACGTGGTTTCCGGGCACGGCTGTGGAGTTGACGCCGTGGGCCCGGTGCTGCGGCACCGGTGAAGTGGAACGGAGTGAAGTGGTGAGGTGCCGGGCGGGCTGTCGGCGGCCCGCCCGGCCGCTCGGGATGGGTCAGGAACGGATCAGAAGTTGTACTTGTCGATGTTCTCGGCGTTGAAGACCGTCGGCGGGCCGACGATCACCAGGCCGCCCTTTTCGACCTTGCGTTCGCCCAGTTCGCCGGCGGTGAAGGTATCCCCTTCGGCGCCGGTGATCTTGCCGTCCTTGAGGGCCTTGCCGGCGAACGCCGCCACGTAGCCGAGCTGTGCCGGATCCCAGAGGGCGAACTCCTTGACGGTGCCGTCCTTCACGAAGGGCCGCATTTCATTCGGCAGTCCGAGCCCGGTCAGGGCAACCTTGCCCTTGTAGGCGGACGTTGAGAGGTACCGGGCGGTGGCGGCGATGCCCACTGTGGTGGGCGAGATGATGCCCTTCAGGTTCGGGTGGGCCTGCATGAGGCCCTGGGCTTCCTGGAAGGACTTGGTGTCGTTGTCATCGCCGTAGACCTTGGCCACAAGCTTGATGTCCTTGTACGCGGGGTTGGAGGCGAGCTCCTCCTCCATGTACTTGATCCACTCGTTCTGGTTGGTGGCGTTGGCGGTGGCGGACAGGATGGCGATCTCGCCGCTGCCGCCGATCTGCTCGGAAATCAGCTTGGTCTGGATCAAGGCAACGTCCTTGGCGACGACCTGGCTGATGAAGATGTCGCGGCAGTCGGGATTGGTATCCGAGTCGAACGCGACGATCTTGGCGCCGGCGGAACGGGCTTCGCCGAGGGCGGTGCAGACGGCGTCGGGGTCATTGGCGGCAATCGCGATGACGTTCGTGCCGGCCTGAGTCTCGGCGTTGATGAACGAAACCTGGCTGGAGGCGGAGGCTTCCAGCGGTCCGACGACCTGCGAGGAGGCGAATCCTGCCTCAGTGGCGCCCTTCTTGCCGCCGCCCAGAACAACGTCCGTGTACGGGTTGTTCAGCTGCTTGGGGATGAAGGTGATCTTCTGGTCCCCGCCCCCTGCCGAGGGGCTGCTGGTGTCGGTCGAGGATGCAGAGCCGCTGTTGCAGGCTGTCAGCGCCAGTGCGGCCACGGCGGTGATGGCCACCATGCTTCCCAGTCGGCCGGTCCGGCCCTTGTTCTTGCGGTTCAACATCATTGTTCTTCCCTTTTCCTTCGTGCGGTCGGTACAGCCGGTCCCAGGCGGGCGCGGTTTGTTGTGGTGTGCAGATTTCAGGTGGCCTTGCGGGTGAAACTTCGGCGGACGCGGCGGGTGTGCCGCCATTGCCTGATGGCGGAGCCGATGCTCGGCGCCACCACTGAGAGGATCAGCAGCAGTCCGGTCACCGTGATGAGGACGACGTCGGACACCCGGGCCAGGCGGAGGGCGTAGTTGAGCGTGCCGATCAGCAGGACGCCGGCGATGACGCCGGGGATGGAGCCCTTGCCGCCGAAGATCGACACGCCGCCGAGCAGGACGGCGGCGATGACGGCCAGTTCCAGGCCGGAGGCGTTGTCGCTGCGGGCGCTTGTGTAGCGCAGCGTCCAGTAGATGCCGGCGAGAGCCGAAACGGCGCCGGACCCGACGTAGAGCCAGAACTTGCTGCGGGCGACGTTGATCCCGACGAAGCTGGCGGCTTCCTTGCTGTAGCCCATCGCATAGAGGCCGCGTCCGAACGGTGTGAAGTGCAGCAGCACGCCGAAGAAGACCATCACCACCACGACGCCGATCATCACCGTGGGGATGCCGGTACCGCCGATTTTGGAGGTGAAGAAGGCGGTCAGCGCCTTGGGGAAGTTGGCCACGGCGTTGTCGCCGATGATGACCAGGGCCAGGCCGCGGAACAACGCCAGGGTGCCGATGGTGACCGCCAGGGAGGGCAGTCCGAGGACCGCGATCAGGAAGCCGTTGAACATGCCGGCGGCAATTCCTGCCAGCAGGCTGATTGCCAGGGCCAGCCAGATGTCCGTCCCGCCGGCCCAGAGGACGCCCATCAGGGCGCTGGTCAGGCCGGCGGTGCTGGCCACGGACAGGTCGATTTCGCCCGTGATGATGATCAGCGTCATCGGCATGGCAATCAGCAGGACCGGGATCACGTCCAGGAGCAGGAAGCCGGTGGTGACCGGCGAGGCGAAGCGCGGGATGGCGATGGCGGCGTAGATCAGGAAAGCAATCAGGGCGTAGATGGTGACCGCGTCACGGCCCATCAGGATCCGCGCGGCCCCGGTCCGGCCCTTCGGTTCGCTGGCCAGCGGCTTGGTGTTGTCAGCCACGGGAGCCGGCGCCGTGCTGGTGGTGGACGTGGTTTCAGACATTGCGAGCCTCGCTAATCCGCAGTTTCTTGGCTGTGCGCAGGCTGGCCACGCGGTCGATGATGATGGCGGTGAGGATCAGCACGCCGACGATCGCCTGCTGCCAGAACTTGTCCACCCGCAGGGCGGTCAGGGAGCTGGTTATGGTGGTCAGGAGGACGGCGCCGAGCGCGGCCCCGGTCACCGATCCGCTGCCGCCGAAGATGGCCACACCACCGACGACGGCGGCCGCCACTACGGTCAGTTCCATCCCGGTGCCGGTGGTGGCGCCGACGGAGTTGAAGCGGCTGGCGTAAAGCACACCGGCCAGGCCGGCGAGCGCGCCGTTGGCCAGGAACGCGAGGAACACGCGCTTGGAGACCTTGATGCCGAAGGCGGTGGCCGCGTCCGGGTCCGAGCCGATGGCGTAAAGGTCACGGCCCGGGCGGGTGCCGGACATGTAGATGGCGACGGCGATTACGACGACGATGGCCAGCAGCGTGATGACGGGGAACCCCAGAAAGGTGTTCACCGAGAGGGCGCCAAACTCCTCCGGACGGTCGCCGGCGAAGTACTGCTTGCCGCCGGCCCAGGCGTTGTTCAGGCCGCGGTACACGTAGAGCGTCCCGAGGGTGATGACCAGGGCGGGTACTTTGGCGAGGGTGACCAGTGCGCCGTTGACGGCGCCCAGCAGCGCCCCGAAGGCCATGCCGATCACAAAGACTGCGATGATCGGCACGTCGGGCATGGCCGAGAAAAGGGAGCCGGTGCCGAAGGCGACCAGCCCCAACATGGAGCCGACGGAAAGGTCGATGTTCCTGGTGATGATCAGCAGGGTTTGCCCCACCGCCAGAATCATGATGATCGTGGCGTTGAGCAGCAGGTCCTTCACGCCCTGCGCGGTGAGGAACAGCGGGTTGATCAGGTAGGTGACGAGTACCAGCAGTGCCAGCGCGATCAGCACGGGGAGTTCGCGCATCCGCAGCAGCGAGGCGACGGCGCCCCGGGCTCCGGCGTCGGGTGCCGGCGTCGTTGCGTTCTTGTGGTCCAGAGCTGAGCTCACAGGGTTCCTCCTGCGGAAGACGTGGCGGCGTGCATGACCGATTCGGGGTTCGCATCGGCACGGTCGAGTTCGGCGGTGATCCGGCCTTCGCGCATGACCAGGACGCGGTCCGCCATGCCGAGGACCTCGGGCAGTTCCGAGGAGATCATCAGGATCGCGATCCCGCGCCCGGCGAGGTCCGATATGAGCCGGTGGACCTCGCTCTTGGTGCCGACGTCGATGCCGCGGGTGGGTTCGTCGATGATCAGCAGCCGCGGGTCCGTGGCCAGCCACTTGGCGAGCACCACCTTTTGCTGGTTGCCGCCGGAGAGCGTGGAGACGGCGTACTCCTGCGAGCCGGTCTTGACCTGGAGCCGTTTGCTCCATTCCTGGGCCGCGCGCCGCTCCGCGCCCCCGTTGATCAGGCCCGCCGTCGTGTACTTGTTGCGCAGCGTGAGCGTGACGTTCCGGGCCACGGACAGGTCCATCACGAGGCCCTGCTTGCGGCGGTCCTCCGGCACGAAGCCCATGCCGGCGGTGATGGCCACCTGGGGATTCCTCGGCCTGAGCTTGCGTCCGTCGAAGGTGATATCGCCGGCGTCGTAGGGGTCGATGCCGAATACGGCACGGGCCACCTCGGTGCGGCCGGCGCCGACGAGGCCGGCCAAGGCAACGATTTCCCCGGCGCGGACCTCGAAGCTGATATCGCGGAACACCCCGGCGCGGCTGAGGCCGTCCACTTTCAGGACCACGTCGCCGATCTCGGCGGGGGTCTTGGGGAACAGGGCGCCAATGTCGCGGCCCACCATCTCGCGAACGACCTGCTCGACGGTGACGTCGGCCGTGCGGTGGGTGGAGATGTACCGGCCGTCCCGCATCACGGTGATGCGGTCGCACAGGTCAAAGACTTCGTCGAAACGGTGCGAAATGAAGAGGATGCCGGTCCCGCGGTCCCGGAGGCTCCGGGCCACGGCGAACAGCCGTTCCACCTCGACGCCGCTGAGGGCTGCCGTGGGCTCGTCCATCACCAGGACTTTGGCGTCCAGCGAAATGGCCTTGGCGATTTCAATGATCTGCTGGTCCGCGATGGACAGGCCTTCGGCGATGCGGGTCGGGTCGATCGGAACGCCGAGCCGCTCGAACAGCTTGCGCGCCTCCCTGACCATGGTCGCTTTGCTGATGAGCCCGAAGCGGCCCTTGGGCTGGCGGCCGATGAAAATGTTCTCCGCGACGCTCAGGTCGGGGAAGAGCGTGGGTTCCTGGTAGATGACCGAGATTCCGGCGTCCTTGCTCTCGGCAACATTGCGGAACTGGACGCTCTGGCCGGCCACCTGGAAGTCGCCGGAATCGGGGTGGTGCAGGCCAGCGAGGATTTTCACCAGCGTGGACTTGCCGGCGCCGTTCTCGCCGACGAGTGCGTGGATTTCGCCAGCCTCGATGTGGATGGTGCCGTCGGCCAGGGCGACCACCGGGCCGAAGGTCTTGGCTGCGTGGGAGAGCGAGAGGACCGGAACCTGCTCCCCCTCAGCGGGGCCGGACCGGGAACTGTGTGTCTGCTGCATAAAATTGACCGCACCTTTGGGGCTTAGTGAACACTGCAATGAATCGTTTCATAACGAGTTGTGATTTGAATCATAAGGTCTTCAAATCAACACGTCAACTGACGTCAGGCATTCGTGACGCTGCTTTTGATTCGTTTCAATGAAAGGGTTCAAAGTGGACCCCGGACGGGTATCCTGAAGTGACTATTTTGCGTACGCGCCGCCTGGCCCCAGGGGCTGCGGCGTCCACCTTCAGGAGCACAGGAAATGGTTTCAGCGAGCGTCAAGGACGTCGCGGCACTGGCCGGCGTCTCGGTGGGGACGGTCTCCAATGTGCTGAACCGGCCGCAGAAGGTTTCCGCGGAAGTTACCCTGAGGGTCCAGTCCGCCATCGACAAGCTCGGCTTCGTCCGGAACGACGCCGCGCGCCAGTTGCGCGCGGGCATGAGCCACAGCATCGGCCTGGTGGTCCTGGACGCTGCCAACCCCTTCTTCTCGGATCTGGCCCGGGGCGCGGAGGACCGCGCCGCCGCGGAGAACTTCACCGTCCTCGTCGGCAACAGCAACGAGGACGAGGGCCGGGAATCCGCGTATCTGGACCTCTTTGAGCAGCAGCGCGTGCGGGGCGTGCTGCTGTCCCCGGTAGGAAATGTGATTCCCCGGCTGGAGCAGCTCCGGCGCCGGGGCATCCCTACAGTGCTCGTGGACCGGCAGACAGAGAACACGAGCTTCTCCTCCGTGGCCGTGGACGACCTGGCGGGCGGGGAGATGGCTGCGGCCCACCTGTTGTCGCTGGGCAGGCGGCGGATCGCGTTTATCGGCGGACCGGCAAGCATCCGGCAGGTAGCGGACCGTTTGGCAGGGGCGCGGAAGGCCATCGACGCCGTTGCGGGTGCAACGCTGGAGGTCATCGCCACGGAATCCCTGACCGTGCTTTCGGGCAGGGCGGCCGGCGAGTCCATCCAGGCCCGGCCCGAAGCCGAACGCCCGGATGCGATCTTTGCAGCCAACGACCTGCTTGCCGTGGGTGCCCTGCAGGGCCTGATGCTCATGGGCGGCGTTAAGGTGCCGCAGGAGATAGCCCTGATCGGCTACGACGACATAGAGTTCGCCGCCGCCGCCGTCGTCCCGCTGTCCTCCATCCGGCAGCCCAGCGCCCTCATCGGCTCCACCGCACTGGAACTGCTGCTCCGGGAGGCGGCATCGGAGGACGGCTTCGCACCCACCCAGGTGGTCTTTCCGCCCGAATTGATAGTGAGGGCATCCACGCAGGGCTGAAAGGAGGCCCCGATGGGCAGCACAGATTATGAGTTCCGGACCGTCTGGCGCGTGGCGGGCACGCCGGAGGAGGTCGCGGCCGTCCTGGGCGACGCCACCGCCATGCCGCGCTGGTGGCCTTCCGTCTATCTCAGCGTCGAGCCCGTGGCCGGCGGCCCGGAGCCCGGGCCCGGAATGCACAGACCCGTACGCCTCTACACGAAGGGCTGGCTGCCCTATACGCTCCGCTGGACCCTCACGGTTACGGAGCCCGTCACGGCCCGCGGCTTCGCCCTCACCGCGGCAGGCGATCTGAACGGCACCGGCCGCTGGACCTTCGAGCCTGACGGGCCGGAAACGGTCATCACCTACAACTGGCGCGTCAGCGCCGCCAAGCCCCTACTACGGCGGCTGAGCTGGCTGCTGAAGCCGGCCTTCGCCGCCAACCACCGCTGGGCGATGGCCCGCGGCCAGGAGAGCCTCGCCCTGGAACTGCGCCGGCGCCGCGCGGCAGCGGGGGGCAGCTCGGGGCGCACGGCGGCCGGGTCAGCGACTGTCCCACCGCCCCCTCCGCCCACCTTTGCCTGGCTGACCCGCCGCGCAGCCCACACGGACACGTTCCCGGCCGCCTAACGTCTGGAGTTCTGCCCGGGGCTCCGGCCCTGGACTTCCGGCCCTGGACTTGTGCACAACAGTAAGTCAGTGTCTCATTCACTTGACCATTGAGGCGGGGGGCCATTCCGCGGTTAGCTGGATCACATCCTCGTTTCCCGTGACCGTTCAGGACTCCTCATGACCTTGCAGAAAAACCGGCCTTCCGGCAGCGCCGCCCATTGGGACGACGTCGAGATCGGCGACGCCGTCCACCTCCACCGTAGCGGCCGCCTTGAGCACGCGGGCCTGGTCGATAACCGCACGCCCGACGGCGACGTCGTATGGGTGCTCTCCGACGGCGGGCACCGTCAGCTGTTCCACGTTGCCGACGGCTTTGAACTGAGCGTGGCAGACCCCGAAGGAGCCGGCCATGCTGGCAACTGACCGGCCAACGGCCCTGACACGGCAGCCGGAAATCCTGTCCGGGTCCGCGGCCGGGACGGACCCCTGGGCCGCTTCCTGCCCCGACGACTGCCACTACTGCTCGGGGCCCGAGACCGACTAGGGCAGCCGCTCGCCGGCTGCGGAAAAGAGCACGCGGCGCAGTTGACCTCGGCCGATGCCGGGAAATCACAATCCGGACATCAATCGGGCTCCGTCGCAGTGGCATCGTTGACTAAGGCAACGGCGGGGATAATGGTTGAGCCATGAGGTCTCAGCGAATGAAGCACGCACTGGTTGTGACAACGGCTGCCGCGGCGGCCCTCCTATTCAGCGGCTGCGAGGGCAGCTCGACGCAGGCCCAGTCGGCCACGTCCCCGCCCAGCCCGTCTGCCACGGAGACCAGCCAGCCGCCCGCGACGTCCGCCGCCGCGCCGGAATCCTCTGCGGCCGCCGCACCGTCCACCGCCAAGGGCGGCCCCCAGCTGTGCAAGGCCGCAAGCCTGACCGGCACCACCGACGCCACGGGCGGCGGCGCGGCCGGCAGCATCTACATGCAGCTGATCCTGACCAACTCGGGCACCGAACCGTGCCTGCTGAAGGGCTTCGCGGGCGTCTCCCTCACAGCAGGGGCCGACGGTGAGCCGATCGGCGCCGCCGCTACCCGCGACGACTCGGGCCCGGTCACCGACGTCACGCTTGCCCCGGGCAAGGCCGGCACAGCCACCCTGCGCTACACCCAGGCCGCCAACTACCCGGACTGCACCAAGACACCGGCGGCAGGATTCCGGGTCTACCCGCCCAACGACACCGCGTCGCTGTTCATTCCGCAGCAACTGGACGCCTGCACCAACACGGAGATCAACCTGCTGACCATCGGTGCCTTCCAGCCCAAGTAACACCCGTCCCCCGCGTCTCTGATCCAGCGCGTCTGCGCTCCCGCCCGTCCCGGGGCACCTGGCCCCCGCGGGACCCGCCGCCCCATGATGTGGCCCGGCCAATAGTGTCGGCGGGGTAGGGCATGATGGAGGAATGAAGGGGCAGGAGCTCGCCGGCGGCACACTCGCGGCCGACGCCATGGACCGGTTCAGCCGGCCGACCCGGGACTGGTTCCTGGGCGCTTTTTCCGCGCCCACACCGGCCCAGAACGGCGCATGGAATGCCATCTCCTCCGGTGCGCACGCCCTGGTCGTCGCACCCACCGGCTCCGGCAAGACGCTCGCCGCGTTCCTCTGGGCGCTGGACCGGTTGCTTGTCTCCGCGCCCGCAGAGCCCGAAGCCCTGCCCGGCCTGGACCCGGCGGTCAAGGGTGGGCGCCGGAAGCCTGCTCGAGGCAAGGCGCCCCAGCGCAAGACCCGCGTGCTGTACATATCCCCGCTCAAGGCTCTCGGCGTCGACGTCGAACGCAACCTCCGCGCGCCGCTGATCGGCATCACGCAGACCGCCAAACGCCTGGACCTGCCGGCCCCGCTCATTAGCGTGGGCGTCCGGTCCGGGGACACGACGGCGTCGGACCGCCGCTCGCTGCTCAGCCACCCGCCCGATATCCTCATCACCACCCCGGAATCGCTCTTCCTGATGCTGACGTCGAAGGCCCGCGAAACCCTCAGCGAAGTGGACACGATCATTGTCGACGAGGTCCACGCCGTCGCCGGCACCAAGCGCGGGGCGCATCTGGCAGTATCGCTGGAACGGCTGGACGCGCTGCTGCCCAAGCCCGCCCAGCGGATCGGGTTGTCGGCCACCGTGGAACCCAAGGAGCTGGTGGCGCAGTTCCTCGCCGGCTCGGCGCCGGTGGAAATTGTCGCCCCTCCGTCACGGAAGAACTGGGACCTGACTGTCTCCGTCCCGGTGGAGGACATGTCCGATCTCCAGGGCGCCGCCGGGGCCTTCGACTCCGGCCCGGCCTCCGGGCTGCAGCCCCAGGCCTCCATCTGGCCGCATGTGGAGGAAAAGATCGTGGACCTGGTGCTCGCCAACCAGTCCACCATCGTGTTTGCGAACTCCCGCCGCCTCGCCGAACGGCTGACCGCCCGGCTCAACGAGATCTACGCCGAACGCCAGCTCCTGGCAGCCGGCGGCGGCTGGACGGACTTTGGCGCCGGCGCCCCGGACTTCGAAGCCGGACCGAATGACGTGCCGAGTCCGGTGCCGTCCGGCGGCGTGGGCATGCCGTCCGGCGGCGCCGCCGCGCAGCCCACCTCCACCGCCACACCGGCCCACATGATGGCCCAGGCCGGGAGCACCGCCGGCGCCGATCCCGTGCTGGCCCGCGCCCACCACGGCTCCGTGTCCAAGGACCAGCGCGCCCTGATTGAAGATGACCTGAAATCCGGGCGGCTGCGCTGCGTCGTGGCCACGTCCTCACTCGAGCTCGGCATCGACATGGGTGCCGTGGACCTGGTGGTGCAGGTGGAGTCGCCGCCCTCCGTGGCCAGCGGCCTGCAGCGGGTGGGCCGCGCCGGCCACCAGGTCGGCGAAGTCTCCCAGGGCGTCCTGTTCCCGAAGCACCGGGCGGACCTGGTCCACACGGCCATCACCGTGGAGCGGATGCTCGCGGGCAAGATCGAGCGGCTGAGCGTACCGGCCAACCCGCTGGACATCCTGGCCCAGCAGACGGTCGCCGCCACGGCCCTCGGTGCCATCGACGTGGAGGACTGGTTCAACACGGTCCGACGGTCGGCGCCGTTCGCCTCGCTCCCCCGCTCCGCGTTCGAAGCCACCCTGGACCTTCTTGCCGGGCGCTACCCCTCGGACGAATTCGCCGAACTGCGCCCCCGGGTCATCTGGGACCGGAACGCCGGGACCATCGAGGGCAGGCCCGGCGCGCAGCGGCTCGCCGTCACTTCCGGCGGCACCATCCCGGACCGCGGGCTGTTCGGCGTCTACATCATTGGCACCGAAGTCGAGGGCACCGGCGGTAGCGGTTCCTCCGGCGGCGCCAGTGCGGACGGCAGGGCAGCCAGCCCGGCCGCCGCCGCGGCCAAGGGCGGGCGCCGGGTGGGCGAACTCGATGAGGAAATGGTCTATGAATCCCGGGTTGGCGACATCTTCGCGCTCGGCGCCACCAGCTGGAAGATCGAGGACATCACGCACGACCGTGTCCTGGTCTCGCCGGCGTTCGGCCAGCCCGGCAAGCTCCCCTTCTGGAAGGGCGACTCCCTGGGCCGGCCGGTGGACTTGGGCCGCGCCCTCGGCGCGTTTATGCGCGAACTGGCGGCGTCCGACGTCGGGCCGGCCACCGAGCGGTGCAAGGCCAGCGGACTGGACGATTACGCCGCGAACAACCTGATCCAGTACCTCGCCGAACAACGGCTCGCCACCGAGGTGGTCCCCAGCGACACGACCCTCGTGGTGGAACGCTTCCACGACGAGCTCGGCGACTGGCGCGTGGTGCTGCACAGCCCCTTCGGCATGCCCGTGCACGCACCGTGGGCCCTGGCCGTGGGCCAGCGCCTGCAGCAGCGCTACGGGATGGACGGCTCGGCCATGGCCGCCGACGACGGCATCGTGCTGCGCGTGCCCATGATGGAGGATGAGCCGCCGGGCGCCGAGTTGTTCCTGTTCGACCCGGAGGAAATCGAGCAGATCGTGACGGCGGAGGTCGGCGGGAGCGCCCTGTTCGCCTCCCGGTTCCGCGAGTGCGCGGCCCGCGCGCTGCTCCTGCCCCGGCAGAATCCCGGCAAGCGGCAACCCTTGTGGCAGCAGCGGCAGCGTTCGGCGCAGCTGCTGGATGTTGCCCGGAAGTACCCGACGTTCCCGATTGTCCTCGAGACGGTCCGCGAGTGCCTTCAGGATGTCTACGACCTTCCGGCGCTGAAGGACATCGCCGCGTCGGTCGAGCGCCGCGAGCTCAGGATCGTCCAGACCACCACCCAGCAGCCTTCCCCGTTCGCGAAGTCTTTACTCTTTGGCTACGTGGCCCAGTTCCTCTACGAAGGCGACTCCCCGCTGGCTGAGCGCCGGGCCGCCGCCCTGGCCCTCGATTCCACCCTGCTCAACGAGCTCATGGGCCGCGTTGAGCTGCGCGAACTGCTGGATGCGAAGGTCATCGAGGCCACCGAACGCGAACTGCAGCGGCTGGCCCGCGACCGACAGGTGCGCGGGCTGGAGGGCGTCGCGGACCTCCTGCGCCTCCTCGGTCCACTCTCGCCGGACGAGGTCGCCGCCCGGCTGGAGCCGGTGGCGGCCCCAGCCCAGGGAAGCGAGGCTGCCGGGACCGACCAGGGGGGCCTGCCTGTCGAAACCCCGGCAACCGAGGCCGACGCCGGCGCCCACCTCACCGCACTGCAGCGGGCCAACCGGGCGATCAAGGTCAACATCGGCGGCATCGAACGCTTCGCGGCCGTCGAGGATGCCGCCCGGCTCCGGGATGCCCTCGGCGTGCCGCTGCCCATGGGTGTGCCGCTGGCCTTCATCGAACCGGTCGCGGACCCCCTCGGCGACCTCGTCTCGCGCTACGCCCGCACGCACGGGCCCTTCACCGCCGCCGAGGCCGCGGCGCGGCTGGGACTGGGCGTCGCCGTCGTCGGCACGGCACTGAAGCGGCTGGCCGCGGACGGACGCGTGGTGGAAGGAGAGTTCCGCCCGCACGCTGCGCCACCGGCGGGCACGTCAGCCAGCACGGCAGCCGGCGGTGAAGAATCCGGGGTGGAGGGATCCGGCGAGGAGGCGTTCCAGCCCGCCGTTTTGCCCACTGTTTTTCCTCCGGCCAGCGTGAGCGAATGGTGCGACGCCGAGGTCCTCCGCAGGCTGCGCCGCCGTTCCCTCGCCGCGCTCCGCGCCGAAGTCGAACCGGTGGACGCCGCCGCCTACGGCCGATTCCTTCCCGCCTGGCAGAACTTGCGGACCCCGGGCGGCCGCGGGCAGTCCGCGCTCCGCGGCCTGGACGGCATTATCACGGCCATCGACCAGCTCTCCGGCGTGCCCATTCCGGCCTCGGCATGGGAGCCGCTTGTCCTGGCCAGCCGCGTCTCCAACTACCAGCCGGCCATGCTGGACGAGCTCATGGCCGCCGGCGAGGTCCTCTGGTCCGGTGCCGGCTCGCTGCCCGGCAACGACGGCTGGGTGAGCCTGCACCTCGCCGATTCGGCCGAACTGACGCTGAACCCGTCCATCGACTTCGAACCCGGCGACGCGCAGCGACGGCTCCTCGAGCACCTGCAGAACAACGGCGGCTACTTCTTCCGGCAGCTGACCGAGGTTGCCGGCGGCATGGATTCGGTGCTCAGCGACCAGGACGTGGTGGCCGCACTCTGGGATCTCGCCTGGGCGGGCCGGATTACCGGCGACACGTTCGCCCCCGTCAGGGCCCTGATCGCCGGCGGCCACACCGCGCACCGGCAGGTGGGGCGCGCCCCGCGGGCCCGCGCGCCGCGGCTCAGCCGGCTCGGACGGGCGCACGGCACCGGCCTGCTCGGATCACCGGGACTCACCGGCGGCCGGTACGGATCCGTGACCGGCACCGCGCCCGCTCCCCCGCTCGCCGCGGGACGCTGGTCCGCGCTGCCCTCCCCGGAGCTCGATCCCACCATCCATGCCCGGGCCACCGCGGAGCTGCTCCTGGACCGCTACGGCGTGGTCACCCGCGGCTCGGTCATGGCAGAAAACATCCTCGGCGGCTTCGGCCTCATGTACAAAGTGCTGGCCCGGCTCGAGGAAGCCGGACGCTGCCGCCGCGGCTACTTCATCGAACACCTCGGCGCGGCGCAGTTCGCCGTCCCGGCCACGGTGGACCGGCTGCGGTCCTACGTCGAGGACGCCGAGTTGCACAAGGCCGAGCCGGTGGCCCTGGCCCTCGCCGCGACCGACCCCGCCAACCCGTACGGCGCCGCACTGCCGTGGCCCGCGCTCAACGTCGACGCCGGCACCGGCCACCGCCCCGGCCGGAAGGCCGGCGCCCTCGTGGTCCTGGTCGACGGCGCCCTGGCGCTGTACGTCGAACGCGGCGGCAAGACCCTGCTCGCGTTCAGCGACGACCCCGACGTCCTGGCCGCGGCCGGCACGGCCCTGGTGGGTGTGGTGACCCGCGGCGCGGTGGACAAGCTGATCATGGAAAAGGTCAACGGCCACGGCATCCTGGACACCCCGGTGGCGGCCGCCCTCGCCCAGGCCGGGGCCTATTCCACGCCCAAGGGACTGAGGATCCGTGCCTGAGGGCGATTCGGTCTTCCGCGCCGCCGCACAGCTGCACGCAGCCCTGGCCGGGAAGGAACTGGTCTCCTCCGACTTCCGGGTCCCGCGCTTCGCCACCCTGAAACTCGGCGGCTGGACCGTGGCCGAGGTGGTGCCCCGCGGCAAGCACCTGCTGATGCGCGTCCAGGGCCCGACGTCCAGAGACCGGCTCACCATCCATTCGCACCTGAAGATGGAGGGCAGCTGGCAGGTCTACCCGCCCGGGGGCCGCTGGCGGAAGCCCGGCTTCACGGCCCGCTGCGTGCTGCGGACCGCCACGGCCGACGCCGTCGGGTTCTCCCTGGGCATCCTTGAGGTGGTCCGGACCGACCAGGAGGACACCATCGTGGGGCACCTCGGCCCGGACCTGCTGGGCCCGGACTGGGACGCGGCCGAGGCCGAACACCGGCTGCTCGCGGCTCCGGACGTTCCGATAGGCGTCGCCCTGCTGGACCAGAGCAAGCTCGCGGGGATCGGAAACATCTACCGGTGCGAGGCCTGCTTCCTCGCGGGAGTCCACCCGGCGTCGCCCGTCTCGGCAGTACCGGATCTGGCCGCCATCATTACCGACGCCCAGGTCCTGCTCTCCGCCAACCTCGGGCCGGGCCGGCGGACCACCGTGCTGAACGCGCGGGGCGTGCCGGTGGGCCGCACCGCCGGGCGTCCCGGTTACTGGGTTTACCGGCGCGAGCACCAGCCGTGCCTCAAATGCGGCACTCCGATCCGCCGCGGCGTCCTGGGCAAGGAGAACGGCGCCGGCACTTTCACCGAGGAACGGGACATCTACTACTGCCCCACCTGCCAGCCCCTGCCGGGCCCCGGAAGAGAAGGCGCCGGCTGACGGGGCCCGCGGGAATTAACCCGCGGAAATCAATCGGCCGGCCCGCTGCCCGCCGCCACAGGGACTGCCGTCCCGGCAACGGCGGCTTCCGTTTCAGTTCCGGACGCTTCAGTTCCGGCCGTTTCAGTTCCGGACGCTTCAGTTCCTGCCGCAGGGACCGGACGCGCTTCCGGAACGGTGAACCGCGGCAGCAGCAACTGCACCAGGGGGCCAATGGCCAGCGCGTACAGCACCGTGCCCACACCGACCGAGCCGCCCAGCAGCCAGCCCGCGCCAAGGACCACCACTTCAATGCCGGTGCGGCAAACCCGGACCGGCCAGCCCGTCCGCCGGGCGAGGCCCGTCATGAGCCCGTCCCGTGCGCCCGGGCCCAGGCGGGCGCCGATGTAGCAGGCGGAGGCGACGCCGTTGAGCAGCACGGCCCCGACGAGCAGGCAGATCTGGCCGCCCAGATGCGAAAACTGTGGAATCAGGGCCAGCCCGATGTCCGCGAAGACCCCCACCAGCACCGCGTTGCACAGGGTTCCGACGCCAGGCCATTGCCGGAGCGGGATCCACAGCAGCAGCACCAGGAAGCTGACAACAACCACCACCGTGCCGAGGCTGAGCCCGGTCCTGGCCGCCAGCCCCTGGTGGAGCACGTCCCACGGCGCCGTGCCGAGGCTGGCGCGGATGACCATGGCGAGGGAAATGCCGTAAAGAGCGAGGCCGATGAGGAGCTGGAGGAGTCTGCGGGTCAACATGGTCTCCATCCTCCACGAAAACTGGCCTTGCAATCCATAGCCAGTTTGAAATACTGGCTCTATGTCCGTCTCTTTGACTCCGGGGTCGCTGGCCCGCCTGCTGGGCGAGTGGAACGTCGGTGCCGCCCCCGCTTACCGCGAGCTGGCCGACGTCGTCCGCCTGCTCATCCTCGACGGCCGCGTAGCCCTGGACGTCGCCCTGCCGAGCGAGCGCTCGCTGGCAGCGGCCCTTGGCATCAGCCGCACCACGGTGACGGCGGCCTACGCCCTGCTGCGAGAGCAGGGTTTCCTCAGCAGCGGCCAGGGCAGTCGGAGCCGGAGCTGCATCCCAAGCCAGGGGCCCTTGCATGCCGGCGGCCACGACGGAGCCCTGCGGCTAAGTGGCGCGCCCGGCCTGGCGGTGCCGGACGGGATCCTGGACCTGGCTTACGCCTCCCTGCCCGCGAGCGGCGAAGTGGTGCACCGGGCGTTTGCCGCGGCCCTGACCGAATTGCCGGCCCTGCTGCCTGGCTTCGGCTACGACGCCCTGGGCGTGGGCCCGCTCCGGGAAGCCATTGCGGCCCGGTACACCGCCGCCGGGGTCCCGACAACGGCCGCGCAGGTCCTGGTCACCTCCGGCGCCCAGCACGCGCTGAACATTGTGCTCCGCACATTGGCCGGGCGGTCCGGGACCAAGGTGCTGGTGGAGCATCCGAGCTACCCGAACGCCCTCGACGCGATCCGGGCTGCGGGCTGCCGACCGGTCCCGGTGGCCATGCCTGCCGCAACACCCGGCGGCACAGGCCATAACGGCGCAGTCCACGGCGGCCGTCTCCACAGCCCAGGCGGTAACGGCCTTGCCCACAACGGCGCAGGCGGCTGGGACCTCGAGGCCATGGAAACGGCGCTGCTCCAGCAGCGGCCCGCGATGGCATACGTGGTGCCGGACTTCCACAACCCCACCGGCCGGCTGATGCCCGATTCCCAGCGGCGCCGGCTCGTGAAGGCGGCCGCGGCGTCGGGCACTGTGCTGGTGGTGGACGAGACGCTGCGCGAGTTGAACCTCGACGGCGCCGCCTCGACCCCCATGGCCGCTTTCAGCCCGGCGGTGGTCTCCCTCGGTTCCCTCAGCAAGTCGCACTGGGCAGGGCTGCGCACCGGCTGGATCCGCGCCAGCGAGCCCCTCATTCAGCGTTTCGCCGCTGCCCGCACCACCCTGGACCTGGGCGGGCCGGTGGTGGAGCAGCTCGCCGGGGCGCATCTGGTCAATGCCATGACGGAGCCGCTCCCCGACAGGCTGGCCGCGCTGCGCGGGAACCGGCACAAACTGGTGGAACTGATTCGGGAGCACCTGCCCGGTTGGGAGCCCGAATGGCCCGTCGGCGGCCTGTCCGTCTGGTGCCGACTCCCGGCGCCGATCAGCACGGCACTGGCGGTGCTGGCCCCCGACGTCGGGATCCGGCTCGCCGCCGGCCCCCGGTTCGGCGTCGGCGGCGCGTTTGAGCAGTACTTGCGGTTGCCGTTCACGCTGCCACCGGAGCAGCTGGAGACGGCCGTGCTGGCATTGCGTTCGGCGCAGGACCGGCTGGAGGCCTCCCCGCAGCTGCGGCGCAACCTGTCGTCCCCGCCGGCCGCGGCCATCGCCTGAACCGAGTCGCGCACAGGCCCGTCCCGCGACGCCCTTTCTTTCCCGCGCCTCGAGGTCGCCGGAAACGTCCGAAGTCGCCGGACCATTCCGGCGACTTCGGCCCGTTCCGGCGAACTCGAACGTTCAGGGCATCGCCAGGCAGGATGCGCGTCGCGGGATCAGGCGTAGACCTTCGTCAGGAACCCGGCCCAGGCCTTCGCCGTCGCCCCGGCGTCCCCGCTGCCGCTGAAGTCGTGCACGGTCATGCCCACCGGCGCGCCGAAGGCGTTGCGCCCGAAGAAGCGGTACATCGTGTCCGCGGTCCGCAGGCCGAGGAAGTTCTCGTTGGCGAAGTCCACTTCGCCGGCCAGCGGCCCGACGCCGTCGAGCTCCAGTTCCACCGTCTCCCCCGGAGCGGCAGTGTCGACGCCCAGGGCCCGCTTGAGCCGGTCGAAGCCGTCCGGGGTCTGCGAAGCCGCGGGTGCCTGGATGTCCGCGAAGACCACGGGCTTGCCGTCGAAGTACTTCAGGTACTGGCCCAGGGTGTGCAGATAGAACGCCGTGTGCTTGCTGGCGCCGTCGTACTGCTCATCCCAGTTGTCCGCGAAGATGCCGCTGTGCACATAGTGCAGCCGTGCCCGGCCACCGTCGAGCGCTTCCAGGACGTGCTCCAGCTGGTTGAACCAGCCATCCGGACCGTCCATCCGGGACACCAGACGGGTGGGGTATTCGTCCACGGTCCGGACCGCCGGCCATTGGTCCGTGGGGAACATCCAGGCCGGGGTGTCCTTGGTGACGGCCTCCCACACCCGTTCCGGGGTACCGGGCAGTTCAGTGTCGTAGACGATTTCGAATTTCCGTTGGTCAGTCATTGTCCTGCTCCTTGGCTTGTGGGGTTGTTTGTGGGGTAGCTGTTGGTGGGGTTGCTGTTTGTGGGGTTGCTGTTTGTGGGGTTGCTGTTTGTGGGGTTGCTGTTTGTGGGGTTGCTGTTTGTGGGGTTGCTGTTTGTGGGGTTGCTGTTTGTGGGTCTGAGTGCGCTGCCTTCGGCTGCGGCGCCTTGAGCGCCGGGTGCAGCGCGACGACCAGCCGGTGCTTGCGTCCCTCCGGCCGGCGACCAGCCTGGGAACCTGCCTGCTGATCTGCCGCGGAACCTGAGGGGGAACCTGAGGGGAGGTCACCGCCGTCGTGGTATTTGTCCACGAGCCTGGTCACGGCGACGCCGAGCTCCTCGGCGAAGGCCGCCCGGTCCGCCGCCGAACGGAAGGTAATCTCGCCGTCGATGGCAAAGGTGGCGAGTTTCTGCCGGGCCGCGGACGCCCCGGCGATCAGCTGCCCCATCTCCTGGACCATGCGGGCAGCGAGTGCCAGCAGCCAGAAGGCGGAAAAGCGGTCCGAGAACCGGTGCGGGTCCGGCGCCACCGAGGCCAGCGCCGCCGGCGAAATCAGGTACGACGCCGCCGTCGCCCGCAGAATGCGTTCGGTCACGTTGCCGCGCCGCCGCTCCTCGACGAGCTCGACGAGCCCATGCCGCTCGAGCGCTTTGAGGTGGTAGTTCACCTTCTGCCGTGGCAGGCCCACCTTCGCGGCGAGCTGCGTCGCAGATCCGGGCTCGGCCAGTTCGCGCAGGATCCGCGTCCGGATCGGGTCCAGCGAGGCCTCGGCCGCGGCCGGATCCTCAATCACTCCGATGTCTAACATGCCTCCAGTCTGCCTTCCGACAATTTTATTTGTCAAGAACTTTTTTCTCGTCGGCGCTCGTGTGCGGGCAGCGGCGCATGGCGAGTTCGCCGGAAGCGTCCGAGGTCGCCGTATGTTTCCGTCGACCTGGCACGGGTCCAGCGAACTGGAGCTCAGGGCGGCCGCCGCGGGTCGGGGCTGGGGTTGGACGGGCGCAAGGGAGGGGTGGCGGCGGCATCGCGAGTTCGCCGGAAGCGTCCGAGGTCGCCGGACCTTTCCGGCGACGTGGCACGGGTCCGGCGAACTGGAGCTGGGGCCCGCGGCGGGAGAGCACGGCGGGCGGTGACTACGGGAAGGCGAGGGACCCGGACAGCGGGGGTGTAACGGGCGCAGGGCGGGGATGGCATCGCGAGTTCGCCGGAAGCCTACGAGTTCGCCGGACCCTTCCGGCGAACTCGTAGGTCTTCGGCGAACTGGGGGTCGGGCGGGCGGGGTCCCGGCAGGGTCATGAGGGCTGCGCAGGGGCGCTGGAGGCCGGGCCCGTAGAATGGTCGGGTGATGCAATCCCCCCTTCCCGTGCGCGACGGCGTCAACGCGACGCGTCTGCGCCTGCCGGACGAGGGTCCCTGGGAGACCGCGCTGGACTACATGATGCACCGCTGGGGGCACATCGATCCGCAGGGCATCGAGGACCGGTTCGACGCCGGCGAGATCGTCGGCGAGGCAGGGATCGCCCTGGACCGCACCACGCCGATGCAGGACCACACGTTCATCTGGTACTACCGGACCCTGCCGCCGGAGACCCGGATCCCGGTGGAGCTGAACATTCTGCACCAGGACGATCACCTGCTGGTGGTGGACAAGCCGCACTTCCTGCCCACCACCCCCGGCGGGACCTACATCCAGGAATCGGCCTTGGTTCGGCTCCGGAACCAGCTCGGCCTCCCGGACCTGATTCCCATGCACCGTCTGGACCGCATGACCGCCGGCATCCTGCTGCTCTCCACGAACCCCGAGACCCGGGGCAAATACCAGGTGCTCTTCGAAAAGCGCCAGGTCCAGAAGGAATACGAGTGTGTGTCCGCCGCGGAGCCCGCTCCGGGCCATCCCCCGGTGGACTTCCCTGTGGTGGTGCGGAACCGGATGACCAAGTCCCGCAGCTACCTGCTGGCCGAGGTCGTCGACGGCGAACCCAACGCGGAAACCCGGATCGAGCGTCTGCGCACGTTTGACGCTTCCGGCGCACCCGACGGCGGCGCACCCGACGGTGACGCACCCGACGTCGACGGCGGCCCGCACCGCCGCGCGCTGTACCGGCTGGAGCCGCACTCCGGTAAGACCCACCAGCTCCGCGTGCACATGGCCTCACTGGGCCTCGGGATCGTCAACGATGCGTTCTACCCGGAACTGCTGGACAAGGCTCCGGACAATTACGCCAAGCCGCTGCAGCTCCTGGCCCGCGGGATCCGCTTCGTGGACCCCATCTCCGGCAGCCCGGTGGAATACCGCAGCAGACTGGAACTCAGCGAGGCCCGCTAGCGGCTGGAAGTGCGGTACCTTGTGCCCATGGACTTCGGAAATGCGGACAGCTGGGGCGCCGCGATCTATTTCTGGATCTTCCCCTTCGTGATCGGCGATGCGATTTTCCCGCCCGTCCCCTCGGAAATGCTGGTCATCACCGGCGGCGCACTGTCAGCGGAGGGCCGCATCAACGGCTTCCTCGTCGTGCTCCTCGCCGCCGCGTCCTCATGGCTGGGTGACCTTCTCGTCTTCCAGCTGTTCAAGCGCCGGCTGAGCCACGTGCTCGACCGCTGGAAATGGGGCCTGGGGTTCCACGCGGCGGTGCATTCGGCGATCGCGAAAGCCGGCCGGTCCTCCACCTACGGCGCGATCATCGGCCTCCGCTTCATCCCCGGCGGGCGGCTGGCCACGACGGCCGCGGCGGGCATCGCCAACGTCTCCACCCGCGGGTTCAGCCTCTGCGCGGCCCTCGGCGGCCTGCTCTGGGCAACCTGGTCCGTGGCACTGGGCTATTTCATGGGCTCCGCCACCGGGCTGCCCTTCTGGGCGAGCTCCCTGATCGGCGTCGGGGTCGGGCTGCTGGTCGGAGCGGTCGTGGGCGTGATCGTGACGCGGCGCCGGGGCAACCCCTCCCCCGTGGAGTCCGCCGTGGTCGACCCGGACGAGGAACTGGACTTTTAGACGGGCGCCCAGCGGCCGCGGCTGCGGCGCAGCACGGTCAGCGCGCCGGTGAGCGCAACGCGTTCGACGGCGTCGCGCATCATGGCTGCCGACTCCAACGCCTGGCTGTTTTCGGCGCTGTAGGCGGTGGCATCGACCAGGAAGCGCAGGTTCAGCTGCGGTACGCCGCCGGCGAGCTCAAGCTGGTGCGATTCGACGTGGTGCCGCGTCCCAAGCGCCTCGATGGCCGCGGCCATGACGGTTTCGGGAGCGGTGCCCGGCTTGAGCCCGGTGATCTTCAGTCTGGTCTGGAACGACGGCATGGAACAACCCTAGCCGCGCCGCCACGCTCCCTCACCTTCCGCACCCAAAACCCCAACGCTCCCTCACCGGGAGAGGGAGCGTCCGGGGAAGAACCGCAGGATCTGAGGGAGCGTCTGGGCCGAGGTGCAGGCTACCCGGTGTTGCGCAGCCCGGCAGCGACTCCGTTGACCGTGATCAGCATGGCCCGCTGGAGCCGTTCGTCGATCTCGGCCCCGGTCATGCCCGCCGCGGCCTCGGCCCGGACGCGGCGCAGCAGTTCCACCTGCAGGTAGCTGATGGGGTCGAGGTACTGGTCCCGGATCTCGAGGGAGCGCTTCAAGGTGGGCTGGGCATCGAGGATCACGTGCTCGCCGGTGAGGTTCTGGATCTCCTCGACCGTGAGATCATATTCGGCCCGGATGGCACGGAACAGGTGGTGCAGTTCCGCCGGCACCAGGGTGGAGACGTAGTAGCCGGCAATGTCCATGTCCGTCTTCGCCAGGGTCATCTCAACATTGGAGAGCACCGAGCGGAAGAAGTGCCAGCCCTCGATCATCTCCTTGAGCTGGGCCGAGTTACCGGCCTCGCGCGCGGCTTTGAGGCCGGAGCCCACGCCGAACCAGCCCGGAACGATCTGCCGCGACTGTGTCCAGCCGAACACCCATGGGATGGCGCGGAGCCCTTCGAGCCCGGCGCCGGAGTCGGGGCGCTTGGACGGACGCGACCCGATGTTGAGGGAACCCAACTGCTCCACCGGGGTGGAAGCCATGAAGTAGGCGGGCAGATCCGGGTCATCAATCAGCGTGCGGTAGCGCGCAAACGCGGCGTCGGAGACGGTTTCCATGACGTGGCCGTAGCGCACGCGCTGGTCCTCCGAGGTGCGCGGGGTGCGGTGCAGCGCCGAGCCCTGCAGTACCGCGGCCAGGGAGAGTTCGAGGTTTTCTCGGGCCAGCTCCGGCAGGGAGTACTTGTCCGAGATGACCTCGCCCTGCTCGGTGAACTTGATCTCGCCCTCGAGCACGCCGTTGGGCTGGGCCATGATGGCATCATAGGTCGGCCCGCCGCCGCGGCCCACCGAGCCGCCGCGGCCGTGGAAAAGGCGCACGCGGACGCCGTGCTTGGCGGCCACGTCGCGGAGCTTGCGCTGGGTCTTGTAGATTTCCCACTGGCTCGTCATGACGCCGGATTCCTTGTTGGAGTCCGAGTAGCCGAGCATGATTTCCTGCACGTCGCCGCGGAGCCGGACGAGTTCGCGGTAGGAGGCATCGGAGAGCAGCCGGTCCACGATCTCGGCCGAGGCGCGGAGTTCGTCGACTGTCTCCAGCAGCGGCGCGAAGCCGATCTTGGCGTAGGGCGCCTCGCCGAACAGGCTGACCAGGCCGGCCTCGCGGGCCAGCACGGCCGCGGCCAGGACGTCGTCCGCGCCGCGGGTCATGGAGATGATGTAGGTCTCGATCACGTCGGGGCCGTAGGTGCGCAGGGCCCGCCGGATCTCCCGGAAGACGTCGTATGTGCCGTCGGCGACGCCGTCGAGCTTGATCGGGTGGCCGGAGAGCGGACGCCGGGACGCAAGTTCGGAGCCCAGCACCTCGAGCCGCTCGGCGCGGCTGAGTTCCGCGTACCGGACACCGGGCCCGCCAAGGCGGTCCATGAGCTGCCCGACGGCGTCGTGGTGGTGGTCGGCGTGCTCGCGGATGTCGAGGGTGGCCAGGTGCAGGCCGAAGGAGGCGATGGCGCGGCGGACCCGGGACAGGGCGCCGTCGGCGGCGAGGGCCGCGTGGTGGTTCCGCAGCGACCGTTCGAGCAGGCCGAGCTCGGCGAGGAGCTCCGCGGTGGCGGTGTAGTCGCGGCCGGGCTCGTGCGCGGATCCGGCCGCGACCCGGCGGCCGGTGTTGATCAGCTTGGCCTTGATGCAGGTGAGTTTGAGCCGGTAGGGCTCCTGAGCGTTCAGCTCGAGGACGCGGCGGTCCAGGCCAGGCAGGTTCCCCAGGTCGACGTCGATCGAGTCCAGGAGCTCCTGGTCCGCCCCGGCCAGCGCGGTCGAGTTGGACAGGATGGAGATGAGCCCGTCGATCAGGCCGATGCTGATCCGCACGGCGTGCTGGTTCTGGATCTGGAGGATTTCGCGGGTGACGGCGGCGGTGACGTTGGGGTTGCCGTCGCGGTCCCCGCCGATCCAGGAGCCGAAGCGGATCGGGGCCTTCTGTGGCGGCAGCGTGACGCCGTGCTCGGCAAGCAGCTCGGAGAGGTCCGAGAGCATTTCCGGCATGGCGTCGCTAAGGATGCCGGTGAGGTAATAGATGGCGTTCCGGGCCTCGTCCACGGGGGTGGGGCGGACCTGGCGGAGCTCGTCCGTCTGCCACATCTGGTCGATCACTTCGGACAGGTGGCGGTCCTGGCGGCGGCGCGCGGAGGTGCCCTCCGCCGTGGATTCGGACAGGATGTCCGAGAGCCGGCGGATTTTGTCCAGCACGGAGCGGCGGGAGGCCTCGGTGGGGTGTGCGGTGAAGATGGGGCGGACGTCGAGTTCGTTGACGACTTCCTGCAGCACGGAGTTGCCGGCCTGGTCCGCGATCTCCTCCACGGCTTTGGCGAGCCAGCCGTCCTTCTCCTGCCGGGTGCGCAGCCCGCGGACCCGGTGGACCTGCTCGGCGGCGTTCGCCAGGTGGAAGTAGAACGCGAAGGCGCGGACCAGGTCGGTGGCCTGCTCCAGCGGCAGGGAACCGAGCAGTTCGCGGACCTGGGCGACGACGTCGTACGAGCTCCACGGCCCTGTAGCGTCGGCGCCGCCGCGGGCGGCTTCCTTGGATTCCTTGGTCAGCAGGCGCACCTGCTCCACCAGGTCCAGGAGCTCGGGGCCGTGCTGGCGGACCAGGGATTCGCCGAGGAGGGTGGAGACCCGGCGGACATCAGCCCGGAGTTCGGCGGCAAGATCGGTGTCGGAATGCATTGCAGTGTCAGCCATGGAAACTATCTTTCGAGGGGTCGACTTGGCTCGTACACTGCGCTGGATACTGTGAGCCCGATTACTTCTTCCCATGGGATGTTACCCGCAGGCACTCCCTGCTGGAATTCCGTCTCAGATAGTGTCAGGCCCCGCCGCGCCGCGCCGGCGCCCCTCCCCCGGGACCCCAACCAGTTCGCAGCCGGGGCCGTTCTGGGCGCCCAGAACGGCCCCTGCTGCGGGCTTGGCGGGTGAAGGGGTTAGCGCGCGATCTTGAAGTTGAACTCGCCGGTTCCCAGCGCGCCCCAGATCCGCAGCCAGATCGGCAGGATCATTTCCGCCCCGCGGGCACTCGTGATGTCGCCGAGATCGATCACGTCGCGGTGGCCGAAGCCCTTGAGGAGTTCCGTCACGGCCGCCTTGGCGCCGGCGTCATCCCCGGAGACGAACACCGTGTGGTCACCGCCGGCCACCCGGGCCGGATCGACCATCACGGACGCGGTCATGGTGTTCAGCGTCTTCACCACCTTGGCCTCCGGGAAGGACCGCTGGATCTCTTCGCCGAGGCTGTCCGTGTTCACCGGGTTCAGCGACGGCGGCATGCCCTGCGAGAAGTCCAGCGGGTTGGCGATGTCCATGATGATCTTGCCGGCGAGGTTCGGGGTCCCCGCTGCGGCCAGCGCGGCCAGCGAGCCGGCACCGTTGGTGGCATTGACGATCAGCTCGGCGCCGGATGCCGCGTCAGCAAAGGCGGCGACGTCGACTCCGGCGTTTGCGGCGTGCCACTCGGCGAACGGCGCGGTGCCCATCATGTCCGGCTCGGTCCGGGCGAGCGTCGCCTGCGGGTCGCGGGTGCCGATCACGACGTCGTGCCCCAGCCCTGCCAGTGCGCCGGCAATCGTGCGCCCCACCATGCCGGTTCCCAGTACTGCAATCTTCATGGCGTCCTCATTCTGAAGTCGTGTAGTAGACAGGTTCGTCTACGTGTGGGCATGACGCTATCAGACAGACCTGTCTACGGCAATAAGAGCATGCCGACGCCCCGTCCACCCCATCTCAGGCTGACAAAGATTGAAATCTGTCAGCTGATTGTTGTATGGTCATCGCATGACAACTTCCACTCTCGGCACCCCCCGCACCCTGGGCTCCACCGGCCCCAGCACCGCCGCCATCGGCCTCGGCCTGATGGGCATGTCAGATCTTTACGGCCCCGCCGACGACGCCGAGAGCGACGCCACGATCCAGGCCGCCCTCGACGCCGGAGTGACCCTGCTGGACACCGGCGACTTCTACGGCATGGGCCACAACGAAATGCTGCTGCGCGAGGCGATCCGCGGCCGCCGGCGCGAGAACGCCCAGATCAGCGTGAAGTTCGGCGTCCTGCGCGATGCCCGGGGCGGATGGAACGGCGTGGACACCCGTCCGGTGGCCATCAAGAACTTCCTGGCCTACACCCTCCGGCGCCTCGGCACCGACTACGTGGACATCTACCGGCCGGCCCGCCTGGATCCGTCCGTTCCGGTGGAAGAAACCGTGGGAGCACTGGCCGAGCTCGTGCAGCAGGGCCTGATCCGCCACATCGGCCTCTCGGAGGTCGGCGCCGACACCCTGCGCCGCGCCAACGCCGTCCACCCGGTCTCCGACCTCCAGATCGAGTACTCCCTCCTCTCCCGTGGCATCGAGCAGGACATCCTGCCGGTGGCGCGGGAGCTGGGCATCGGCATCACGGCATACGGCGTGCTGTCCCGCGGCCTGGTTTCCGGCCACTGGCCGGCCGCCGGAACTGGGAACCGGCGCGACTTCCGGGCCCACCTGCCCCGGTTCTCCGGCGAGAACCTGCAGCGGAACCTCGAGCTCGTCGAACGGCTCCGCGAAATCGCGGACCGCAAGGGCGCGACCGTCGCCCAGCTCGCCATCGCCTGGGTCCTCTCCCGCGGCGAGGACATCGTGCCCCTCGTCGGCGCGCGCCGCCGCGAGCGGCTCACCGAATCGCTGGGAGCAGCCGAACTGGTCCTCTCCGGCGCGGACCTCGCGGAGATCGAGGCCGCCGTCCCGGCCGACGCCGCCGCGGGCACCCGCTACGACGCAGGCCAGATGGCCATGCTCGACAGCGAACGCCGGTGACCCCTGCCGCCGTCGTCCTGACGGAAGAGCGCATCCTCGACGCCGCGGAAGACGTGCTGCGGCGCTTTGGGCCGGCCAAGGCCACGGTGGTTGACGTCGCGAAGGCCCTGGGCGTCAGCCACGGCAGCGTGTACCGGCACTTCCCCACAAAGGTGGCGCTGCGGGACGCGGTGGCCCGGCGCTGGCTGGACCGCCTCGCGGAGCCGCTGGATCCCGCCCGCGATACGGACGGCCCTGCCGCGGAACGCCTGCTCCGCTGGCTCGAACGCCTCGCGGCCATCAAGCAGGGCATGGCGCTGAACGATCCGGAGCTGTTTGCCACGTTCGGCCAGCTGACCGCCGAGGCGCGGGAAGTGGTGGCGGCCCACGTTGACCACCTGGCCGCAGCGCTCACCGAGATCATTGCCGACGGCGTCAGCAGCGGCGAATTCGCCGTCCCGGATCCGGTGCCGGCCGGCCGCGCCGTCCTGCACGCCACGGCGCGGTTCCACCACCCGCTGCACGCTTCGGAATGGTCGGACCCCGCCATCGGGGCCGAGCTGCGCGAGGTCTGGCGGCTGCTCGTGCGGGGTCTGGCCGCCCGCCCGTAGCCGCCGGATCAGGCGGGGGCGGGCCGGCGGTACGTCATTGACGAGGTACAACGCGAATGACATTGCGGCGTAGACAGACTTGTCTGTGTACGATTGAGCCATGACCTCGCCAGCAGCCACTGCCGCCCCGGCTGCCCGCACCCCCGCCGGGCATGCCAGGGAGAAGATCCTGGCCACTGCCTTCCGGCTCTTCTACGCGCAGGGTTTCCGGGCCGCCGGCATCGACACCATCATCGCCGAGTCCGGCGTCGCGAAAGCCACGTTCTATAAGTACTTTCCGGCCAAGGACGACCTCATGCTGGCCTACCTGGAGAAGGTGGACAGCGTCTGGACCGGGCAGCTGCACGCCGCCGCCGAGGCCGCCGGCGAGGACCCGGCCGCGCAGCTCGTGGGCCTGTTCGATGCCCTGACAGCCGCCTGCCGGCGCGACGGCTACCGCGGTTGCGCTTTCATCAACGCGGCCGCCGAGTCGGCCGCCGGTACCCGGGTCCACGACCGGACCGTGGCCCACAAGCGGCAGATCCGCGCCTGGATCCGGGACCTCGCCGCGCGCGCGGGCGCCCGGGACCCGGACCAGCTCGCCCGCAGCCTGACCCTGGTACTCGACGGCGGCCTGGCAAGCGGGGTGCTCGACGGCGACCCGGCCGCGGCCGCCGCAGCCGGAACTACTGCCGCCCAGCTCGTTGCGGCCAGCCTTAAAACCCCACCTGCCACCAGCTGAAACCCCTTGGAGGTGCCCATGACCGCCCCTGAACCCGGGACTGGCTCGAAGCCCACGCCTGATGCAGTGCAGAACCCGCAGCTGGCCCGCTGGCAACGCTTCCGGAACAGCCGCAACACGGCCCTCGCCAGCGAGCACGGCTGGCTCACGCTGACCTCCTTCCAGTGGCTGGAAGGCGAGCCGGCCGCCGTCGAGCTCGCCCCCGGCCTCTGGTCCACGGACGGCACCGCGGCGTTCCTCACGGCCGCCGCGTCCGACGGCCTGACCCTCGTCGAAACCGGCGAACCCGTGGACGGGACCATCAGCGCTGTGCTCGCCGACGAGGAATCACTGATGTGGGTCCGGTACGGCGGCGACGACGGCCGCCAGGTGGTGGTGGAGCTCGCCATGCGGGCGGACAAGTACGCCATCCGCACCCGCGACTCCCAGTCGCCGGTGTTCACGGAGTTCGATGGCGTGCCCACCTTCGGCTTCCGCCCGGACCTGGTCATCGAGGCCCGGTTCATGCCCTACCCCGAGCCTGTGGATGTCCCGATCGGCACGGCCAACCCGCTCGTGGACGGGGTCCACCGCTCGGTCGGCGAGCTGGTCTTCCGGCTTCCCGGC
Source organism: Arthrobacter sp. 10T425 (assembly GCF_056393985.1). NCBI lineage: Bacteria > Bacillati > Actinomycetota > Actinomycetes > Micrococcales > Micrococcaceae > Arthrobacter > Arthrobacter sp. 10T425. The sequence continues at coordinate 91,387 of NZ_JBFTGZ010000017.1, forward strand.
GCGGACCACGAGATCCACCTGCAGGCCGAGGAGGAGAAGCTCGGCGCCCTGACGGTGACGTTCCACGACGAGACCAACGGGGAAAGTACGGACGAGTGGCGGAAGGTGTCCACCGCAAAACCCCGCCCGGACAATACCGTGGTCCTGGACTTCAACCGGGCCATCAACTACCCCAGCGCCTTCACCCCGTACGGCACCTGCCCCATGCCGGTGCGGAACAACAGCCTGGACGTGAAGATCGAGGCCGGCGAGAAGGAACCCGGCCTCTTCTAAACGGCTCGAAACGGTCTAAACGGTCAAAGCCGTCTTCTAGACGATCGCGGACACCCCGGTGACGGCGCGGCCCGTGATCAGGGTGTTGATCTCGAACGAGCCCTCGTAGGTGTAGATCGCCTCGGCGTCGGAGAAGATCTTGGCCATCCGGTAGTCGGTGACGATCCCGTTGCCGCCCAGCAGGGACCGGCCCATCGCGACGGTTTCGCGCATCCGGGCGCTGACATAGGACTTGGCGAGGGCCACCTGCGGCATGTCCGCGGCGCCGGCGTCCTGCAGCTGGGCGATCCGGACCATCATGCCCATGCTGGCCACGGCGTTGCCGAGCATGGTGACCAGCTGCTGCTGGACCAGTTGGAACTTTGCCAGCGGGCGGCCGAACTGCTGGCGTTCGACGGCGTACTGCCGGGCGACGTCGAACGCCGCGAGCTGCTGCCCCACACCTTGCCAGGCCACCATGATCCGGGAACCGCGCAGGAGTTCGTTGGTGTCCTCGAAGCTGCTGATCCCGGCGAAGCGGTCCGTTTCGGCCACCCGGACGTCGGTTAAGACGATGTCCGCGTTCTGCACCGTGCGCAGGGCAATCTTGTTCTCGATCCGGCTCCGGCTCACGCCCGGCAAGGTGGCGTCGACGATGAAGCCGCGGATGCCGCCGTCGGCCTCGTCCCGGGCCCAGACCAGCATGTAGTCGCAAAACGTGCCGTTGCCGATCCAGCGCTTGGCGCCGTTGAGCACCCAGATGTCGCCGCCGCCGGCCGCGCCGCCGGGGACCCGGCGGGCCCGGGTTTCCATGCCGCCGGCAACGTCCGATCCGTGGTCCGGTTCGGTGAGGGCAAAGGCACCGGTGGTGCGCAGGCTTGCCGCGTCCTCGAGCAGGCGCGCCTTCTGCTCCTCGGAGCCGAAGCCGTAGAGAGACTCCACGAAGAGGTCATGGTGGACCAGGAAGAAGGTGGCGAGCGAGGTGTCCACCCGGGTCATCTCGGCGATGACGATCCCGGCGAACAGGTTGCTGTAGCCGCGCTGGGCCGGGGCGCTGAGCTCCAAGGCGGCCAGCTTGGGCAGGATGTGGGCCGGGAATTCGGCCTTGTTCCACCAGTCCGTGGCGAACGGGGCAACCTCGACGGCCAGGAACTCGCGCAGCTGCGCCAGCTTGGCCCGCTCCGCCGTGCTGAGCAGGGCTTCGTAGTCGAAGAAGTCCGCCGTGGGCAGCCCCGCCACAGAGGGTGCGGCCACTGTCGGTGCGGCCAGGGCCGCCGTGGCGGCCGGCCCTGTCTCGGTCACTTCGGCAGCGGCCATCTCAGACCCGGTCATTTCGGGCCCATGCGGATGGCACCGTCGAGGCGGATTGTCTCGCCGTTGAGCATGGCGTTCTCCACAATGTGCGCGGCGAGGTTCGCGTATTCGGCCGGCCGGCCCAGCCGTGAGGGGTGCGGCACCTGCTGGCCCAGGGAGTCCTGCGCCTCCTGGGGCAGGCCGGCCATCATGGGAGTCTCGAAGATGCCCGGCGCGATGGTGACCACCCGGATCAGCGAGCGCGCGAGTTCGCGGGCAATCGGCAGCGTCATGGCGGCGACGGCGCCCTTGGAGGCGGCGTAGGCGGGCTGGCCGATCTGCCCGTCGAACGCGGCAACGGAGGCGGTGTTGATGATGACGCCACGTTCGGGGCCGCCGAGTTCCGTGGCGGCGGGCTCGGTGGCTGCCATGGCGGCCGCGGCGAGGCGGATCACGTTGAAGGTGCCCACGAGGTTGATCTGGATGACGCGGTTGAAGGCCTCCAGCGGGAGGACGCCGCCGCGGCCCAGGACCTTGCCGGGGGTGGCGATCCCCGCGCAGTTGACCACGATGCGCAGCGGGCCCAATGCTGAGGCGGCGTCGACGGCGGCCTGCACCTGCGCCTCGTCCGTGACGTCGGCCGGGACAAAGACGGCCCTGCGGCCGCCTCCGGCAGCAGCTTCTCCGGCGCCGGCAGCGGCGGATGCGGTCAGTTCGGCGGCAAAGGCGTCCCCGGCGGAACCCGGCAGGTCCACGAGGACCACCGACGCGCCGGCGTCGAACAGGCGCCTGGCCGTGGCCGCTCCGAGACCGGAGGCCCCGCCCGTGATCAGCGCGACAGTACCCTTGATGTCCATCCATCCTCCTTGATGTGGAACCGAACCCCGGCGGCGAAGCCTCGACGCGGGCGGCGCCTGCAGAGGCGGCCCGCGGGGAACATTAGTTAGTGAATGTTAACTGGAATGCGGCCAATGCGCACCTTTGGGCCGCACACGCCGAGGGCGCAGTCACAGTCGCGGGCCGGACGGGCTCCCGCGATTACGCTTGAGCCATGACCCGAGCCGACGCCTCCGCCCCCAACTGGTCCTTCCGTGCGGACGAGGCCGCCCGCTCAGTGACCAGGCTCTTCGGGCAGCGGCTCTTTTTCCTCCCCGGCACCCACATCGCCGCGATCCTCCGGCCCTCGGGCCGGCTGAAGAACCTGTCCCGGCCCTGGCACTACTGGTGGCAGGCACACTACCTGGACTGCCTCGTGGACGCCGGCCGCCGGGAACTGGGGCCCCCCGGGCATCCGGGAGCCAAGTTCGACGGCGAGAACCGGCCCAGCGCCGGCCGGCTCGCCTCCCGGCTCGTCACAGGCATCCGGCTGCGCAATTTCCTCACGGTGGTCAACAACTACTACGACGACATGGCCTGGCTGGCCCTTGCCACGCTCCGGCTGGACAAGCTCGCCGAGGACACCCGCAAACACACCGGCCGGGAGCGCAACGCCAAGGTCCTGCAAAGCCTGACCCTGCAGTTCGACTCCGCTTCCACGGACGACCTCGGCGGCGGTACATTCTGGAGCACGAAGCGCGACTTCAAGAACACCCCCGCCACCGCACCCGTGGCCCTCTACTACGCGCGGACCGGCAACCGGACCAAGGCGCAGTCCCTGCTGGACTGGCTGGACGCCAGACTCTACGAGCCCAGACAGGGCCTGTACCGCGACGGCCTCCGGATTTCGGGAACGGGCGAGGCGGTGCTGGAAGAGACCATCTACACCTACAACCAGGGGCCCGTCCTCGGCGCCCTGCTGGAACTCGGGGGCGAGCCCAACCTCGGGCGTGCGGCCGCACTGGTGGACGCCGTGGCGGCCAACCTCACGCAGCCGGCCCCGCTGCTGGGCCGCACCGCCGCGGTGCTGCGCTGCGAGGGAACGGGCGACGGCGGGCTCTTCACGGGGATCCTCGTCCGCTACCTGGCCCTCGCCGCCGTCGACGAACGCCTCCCAGCCGAAACCCGGGCCACGGCGGCGGCGCTCGTGAACGATACGGCGGAGGCCCTCTGGGAGGGCCGCCGGATCCTCCCTCCGAACGACCGCCTCGCGCGCCGCGGCAGCCATCTGGTCTTCTCCGACCGCACCGACGCGCCGGCACGCCGCAGTTACCCGGAAGGCGCCGCCGTCGAGCTCTCCACGCAGCTGCAGGCCTGGATGGTGCTGGAGGCGGCCGCCTCGATCGCGCAGGCGCCCGCCCGATAACCCGGCGACAATTACGTCACGCAATAGTATCGTAATTGATGTGATCCTCATCACTTAAACCAGCCTCAGGTTGGTCGCTTAGGTTTGGCTAACCTACAGTCTTTCTTAGTGAGCATGCCCTAACTTCCCCGCTCACGGGGGGCAGGGCACTACGACGACTTCCTTGTAGAAAGTAGCCCCATGAAGATCCGCACCAACGCGCTGGCGGGCATCGCCCTGGCCGCCACTGCCGCCCTGGGCCTGGCCGCCTGCGGCTCTGGTTCCTCCGCCACGGCCGGCAGCAGCGCAGCCGCCAACGGCTCCGCCGCCGGCGAGATCACGGTCTATAACGCCCAGCACGAATCCCTGACCAAAGAGTGGATCGACGCCTTCACCGCCGAGACCGGCATCAAGGTGACCGTGCGCCAGGGCGACGACACCGAGATGTCCAACCAGATCGTGCAGGAAGGCCAGGCCTCACCGGCGGACGTCTTCCTCACCGAGAACTCCCCCGCCATGGCCCAGGTGGAAAACGCCGGCCTCTTCGCGGATGTGGACAAGGCCACCGTGGACCAGGTTCCCGCCGAATTCCGCCCCTCCACCAACAAGTGGACCGGCATCGCGGCCCGCTCCACCGTGCTGGTCTACGACAAGAACAAGATCAGCGCCGACAAGCTGCCCAAGTCCATGCTGGACCTGGCCAACCCCGAGTGGAAGGGCAAGTGGGCTGCCTCGCCGTCGGGCGCCGACTTCCAGGCGATCGTCTCGGCCCTGCTGGAACTCAAGGGCGAAGCCGCCACTGAGGCCTGGCTCAAGGGCATGAAGGAAAACTCCAAGCCGTACAAGGGCAACAGCACGGCCATGAAGGCCGTCAACGCCGGTGAAGTCGACGCCGCCCTGATCTACCACTACTACTACTACGGCGACCAGGCCAAGACCGGCGAGAACTCCAACAACGTCACGCCGTTCTACTTCAAGAACCAGGACCCGGGCGCCTTCGTCTCCATCTCCGGCGGCGGCGTGCTGAAGTCTGCCAAGAACGCCGCAGCGGCCCAGTCCTTCCTGAAGTTCATCACCGGCAAGAAGGGCCAGGAAGTGCTCCAGAAGGGCACCTCCTTCGAATACGCTGTCGGCTCGGACGTCCCGTCCAACGACAAGCTGGTTCCGCTCAAGGAGTTGCAGGCCCCCACCGTGGATCCCGCCAAACTCAATTCCGCCAAGGTCACCGAGCTGATGACCCAGGCAGGACTGCTGTAGCCGCAGTGACTAACAAGCTGGCGGTCCCAGGTCCCTCTGGGGATTTGACGACTGACACGACGACGGCGGGCAGGGGTAAACGCCCCCGCCCGCCTTTCGGCGTCTCTGTCGTGTCCATCATCGCGGTCCTGATCGCCCTGTTTTCCCTGGTGCCCCTGGCCTACGTGGTCTTCATGACAGCCTCCACCGGCTGGGACACCGCAATGGCCCTGATCTTCCGCCCGCGCGTGGGCGAACTCCTGCTCAACACGGTGCTGCTGACCGTGGTGACGGTGCCGCTGTGCCTCGTCCTGGGCGTCGGCGGCGCGTGGCTCGTCGAACGCACCAGCCTTGTGGGCCGCAAGTGGTGGGCCGTGCTGCTCGCCGCCCCGCTGGCCATCCCCGCCTTCGTCAACAGCTACGCGTGGGTTTCCGCGGTGCCGTCCCTTGGCGGGCTGTGGTCCGGGGTCCTGATCGCCACCCTGTCCTATTTCCCGCTCGTGTACATCCCGGCCGCCGCGACGCTCAGCCGCCTGGACCCGGCGATCGAACAGTCCGCCGCCTCGCTCGGCCTCGGCGCCTGGCGCGCGTTCTTCCGTGTGGTGCTCCCCCAGCTGCGCATCGCCATGACCGGAGGCGGGCTGCTGGTCGCGCTGCACCTGCTGGCCGAATACGGGGCCTTCGCGATGATCCGCTTCGACACCTTCACCACCGCGATCATGGTCCAGTACCAGTCCACGTTCAACGGCACCGCCGGGAACATGCTGGCCAGCGTGCTGGTGTTCCTCTGCCTGATCCTGCTGCTCGTGGAGGTCCGCAGCCGCGGCAGCGCCCGGTACGCCAGGATCGGCTCCGGGGCCCAGGCACGCGCCTTGCGGCTGCCCCTGCACGCCTACCAGCTCCCCGCCCAGCTGTCCCTGATCGCCCTCACCGGGCTGGCGTTCGGGCTGCCGCTGACGTTTGTGCTGCGCTGGATCGTCGCCGGCGGCCCGGAAATCTGGGCTGCCGAGGAATTCATGCCGGCCCTCCTGCAGACCTTGGCCTACGGCCTCGCGGCGGCCGTCGCCACCACCGTGGTCGCGTTCCCCATGGCTTACCTGGCCGTGCGGCGTCCCGGCTGGTTCAGCAAGTCCCTGGAGCTGTCCAACTACATCACCAGCTCCATGCCCGGGATCGTGGTGGGCCTGGCCTTCGTGACCGTGAGCATCCGGATGGTGCCCAGCATGTACCAGACGTCAGCGCTGCTCATCGCGGCCTACGTGCTGCTGTTCCTCCCCCGGGCCCTCGTGAACATCCGCTCGGGGCTGTCCCAGGCACCGAAGGAACTCGACGAGGCCGCCCAGGTGCTCGGCAAGCCGCCGCTGCTGGCCTTCCTGCGCGTGACGCTGCGGCTCACGGCCCCCGCCGCGGCTGGCGGCGCGGCCCTGGTGTTCCTGGGGATTGTCAACGAGCTCACCGCCACCCTGCTGCTCTCGCCCAACGGAACCCGCACCCTCGCCACCGAGTTCTGGAGCAAGAGCAGCGAGATCGACTACGCTGGCGCCGCCCCCTATGCGCTGCTGATGATCCTGATCTCGGCGCCCATGACCTATCTCCTCTTCCAGCAGTCCAAGAAAGTAGCCGGACAGTGACCGATGTTTACCCGTCGCGTGAGGCCCCCTCGCGCCTCCCCGGGCCGCGGGTCGCGGCTTCCGTGGCCACCAGCACCAACAGCCACCTGGAAATCGACGCGGTCACCAAGAACTTTGGGCCCCAGGCCGTCCTCAAGGGAGTCAACCTCTCCGTTGCCAAGGGCGGAACGACGGCGATCGTGGGACCCTCCGGCTCCGGCAAGACCACGCTCCTGCGCCTGATTGCCGGCTTCGAGCACCCGGACACCGGCAGCATCTCGCTCAACGGAAGCAAGGTGGCCGGGGAGAACGCCTGGGTCCCCGCCCACAAGCGGCACGTCGGCTACGTCGCCCAGGACGGCGCCCTGTTCCCGCACCTGACGGTCGGGCAGAACATCTCCTTCGGCCTGGACGCCACCCAACTGCCCGGCGGGCGCCGCGGCGTCAAGGCGCGGGTGGGCGAGCTGCTGGAAATGGTCTCACTGGACCCGGCCATGGCCAAGCGCCGCCCGCACCAGCTCTCCGGCGGCCAACAGCAGCGGGTTGCCCTCGCCCGGGCGCTGGCCCGCAAGCCCGCGCTCATGCTGCTGGACGAGCCCTTCTCCGCCCTGGACGCCGGCCTGCGGGTGGCCACCCGCCGCGCCGTGGCCCAGGTCCTGAAGGACGCCGGCGTCACCACGATCCTCGTCACGCATGACCAGGCCGAGGCGCTGTCCTTCGCCGACCAGGTGGCCGTGATGCGCGGCGGCAAGCTGGCCCAGATCGGCAACCCGTTCGTCGTCTACACGCGCCCGGCTGACCGCGCCACCGCCGAGTTCCTGGGCGACGCCGTGATCCTGGATGCCTGGATGGAAGGCTCCCTGGCCACGTGTTCGCTCGGCGGGATCCCCGTGCGCCGCCCGCCGGCCCAGGGCCGGGTCCAGCTGATGCTGCGGCCCGAGCAGATCCGCATTTCCGAGGACGGCCCCATCCGCGGCACGGTGGTGGACACGGACTACTTCGGCCCCGAAACCACGGTGCGGCTCCAACTCCCCGTCCCGCCGGTCCTTGCCGCCGGCGCCATCCCGGACCACCGCTACCCCGGCGGCGGGGAAATCATCACGATCCGGCACTGGAACGCCTCGATCGCCCGCCCCGGCACGGAGCTGCGGCTTCGCGTGGTGGGCGAAGCTGTCGCCTTTCCGATGGATGAGCAGCCGTAACGTCGGGATTCGGCATCCTGAAGCGTCTGTGCCCGAAGGCTCACCCGCGACGGGTGATTCCAGAGTGACTGGAGCGGTTGTCCGGGCGATGGGTTGACCGGTGATGCCCCGCGCACGAGAATGCGAACCATGAGTGATCATCGCGGCCTTTCCGAGCCGGCTCCGTTCACCGCCGGTGACTTCGCCGATCGGTTGCGGCGAGCAGCCCACGCCGCCCAGGATGCCGGGCTCGACGGCATCCTGGTCACTCCCGGACCGGACCTGCTGTACCTCACCGGGTATGCACCCGTGGCCATCACTGAACGCATCACCATGCTCGTGATCCCCGTCGACGCGGAGCCCGCCATGATCGTTCCGAGGCTCGAGAGGCCCGACGCGGAAGCGGCCGCCGGCGCCTCGAATCTGCGGATCACCGACTGGACCGACGGGAGCGACCCCTACACGGAATCTGCCACGCTGATGGCCGGCACCGGACGTTATGCCGTCTCTGACTCGGCCTGGGCCATGCACCTCCTCGGCCTGCAGCATCGACTGCCCAAGTCGTCCTACGTCTCGATGACGACCGCCCTGCCGATGCTTCGGGCGATCAAGGATGACGACGAGATCGAGCGGCTGGCGGCGGCCGGCGCGGCCGCAGACCAGGCGTATGAGGAGATCGTCACCGTGCGGTTCGCTGGGCGCAGCGAGACCGACGTCGGTTCTGATCTCGCCGACCTGCTTCGCCAGTTCGGTCATTCGCAGGTGGACTTCACCGTCGTCGGTTCGGGTCCGAATGGAGCCAACCCTCACCACGAGATCGGCCCGCGGATCATCGAGGACGGGGACATGGTGGTGCTCGACTTCGGCGGCCTCAAACACGGCTACGGATCAGACACGACGCGGACCGTGCACGTCGGCGAGCCCACCGCCGAGGAGCGCGAGGTTCACGACATCGTCAGACTCGCGCAGCAGGCCGGGTTCGAGGCCGTGCGTCCAGGCGTCGAGTGCCAGGAGATCGATCGCGTGTCCCGGGCGGTGATCACTGAAGCCGGCTACGGCGACTACTTCATTCACCGCGTCGGGCACGGAATCGGGCTGACGACTCACGAGCCGCCGTACATGGTCGAGGGCGAAACCCAGATCCTCCACCCCGGCATGTGCTTCTCGATCGAACCCGGAATCTACCTGCCGGGCAGGTTCGGCGTACGGATCGAGGACATTGTGACGGTCGTTCCCGACGGCGGACGGCGACTCAATCAGACCTCGCACGAGATGAGAATCGTCCACTAGTCAGCCGACCTGGTCCACGATCTGGCGTGGCCTCGGAACGAGACCGCTTCTGAGAGTCCTCAGGAGCGATCTCGTATTGGCCAGGCTGAGCGCCAGTCAGAACCCATGCGACCACCGATGCCGCCGTCAGGCGCGGTTCAGTGTCCATCGGGCAACCTTGATCTAAGTTCTTCTGCATGGGAAGCGATGGCCTGACGCTGGTCTCGGGTGAATCTTCTGGCCTGCATGTCGAGGACTGCCCGGCTGGGCACTTCTCCCACGCCCAACAGTTGACCCACGCGACGGATTGCTTCGTCCAAGTCCTCTGAATCCTCAATCACCTGGAAGACCTCGTCCCGCCGATCCATCGCCTGCACCAGAGCCTCGACGATCATCAACTGCTGTTCCCTCATCTGCCGGTCATGCTCATCCATGCCGCGATTCTTGCACGACCGCAGTCTTGGAGCATTTCCGTCCAGTTTGGGGATCGGCTTACGGGCGCTAGTGCGACACCGAGCGAGTTGTTGAGCTGGCCCCTCAGGTCAGGCCACGGCGGGGACTGGGGGGATGTCGTGTGTCCGGTTGGCGCGGCCCTTGACGAGGAAGATGGCAAGGAGCGCCAGGAGTATATAGGCCCAGTTGAAGAGCCCCGCGAGTGATATCAGTTCTTCCGCCCCAGCTGTGGCTGAGGTGGCGTCGATCCCACCGGTGGCGAGGAACGTTGTGGGGTCTGTGGCGGCATGCAGCAGGATGGCCCACGTGATCCGGCCCGTCGCGCGCATGGAGAGGTACATCATGGCACCGAATCCAAAGGTGTAGACGACGGTAACGGCAACAACCAGGGGGGCCATTCCGGTGAGGAGGTTTCCGCTGTGCAGCAGCGCGAAATACAGGGATGACAAGACAAAGACCAGTCGTTCGCCATAGCCGCCGTTTCGGAGCATGTTCACTACTATTCCTCGCGTGGCGAGTTCTTCAGTGAACCCCACACACAATCCGAAGAACGCCATAACCAGAACAAGCCCGATGGAGTAGGCGGACCAGTTGGTTGCCATCAGCCGTAGGAAGATTGGGATGACGACGAGGAGGACTGCGACCCACATCCAGGCCTTCCCGCGGACGGGTTGGGGACCGAAGATTTCCTTGACCCAGCCGAGAGAGCGAGCGAAGAGAAAGAGGAGTATTCCCGAGAGCAAGATAGGGAGTGCTAAACCTAGGAATGCGCTGAGCGGATCGCTCAGCGGGCTTCCCAGGTCGATGGAGCCCCCAACCAGTGCACCTATTCCCAGCCCGATCAGTTCGTACACGCCCCAATACACGGCGACGATCAGGAGCGCTTTCCACCACGTCCCCCGGTTCCAAAACCGGACCCACGTAGAACTGTTATTTTCCATGATTAGAACTTCCCTCCCCGTTCGTTCCCCCACTTAGTCGGGCCACCACGCTAAGAATAAGCGATCGAGCGGAAGCGAAAAGTTCTCTCTGATGTTCGGCAAATCATCTTTGGCCACCATGGCAACGTGACGAAGAGCGACCGCCAAGATGGTTCTGATGAACCCGATGGAAGCGTCCCGTAGGTCGGACACACGACGAAGCTAATCGGCTACGCACGCGTTTCGACGCGGCCGCAGTCCACAGCCCGGCAGCCCGGCAGCCGGCGGCCGACGCCATGACCTCCTAGGCGGTCGGCAGCGGGCTGTGGCGCATTGAGACCGCCCAGTGCCCGGCATAGGGTAGGCGGATGACTGTTCAGCCCGGCCTGCACCGCCAACTCTGCTCCGTTGCCGCCCCCACCCAGCTGTGGCTCGATCCTGACGGCCGCCTGGCCGGCGAGGTCAAACCGCCCGGAGCCGGTGACTCCGCTGATCCGGCCGGGTTCACCGGGCTGCTCCACGGCGACACCCGGATGCTCTGCCGGGCGCTCGTGCGCGTCAACGGACTGGAACCCGAACCGGCCACCGTCGAGGCCGAGCCCGGCGGCGTCCTGCGCGTCCGGGGCCTGGTCCGGGGCATCCCGGGACCCACGGAGGATCCCGCCGTCGAGCTCCTCCAGACCTGGACAGTGACGCCGGGCGTGGTGCGGCACACCCTGCAGCTGCGCACCTCGCTGGATTCCCTCGACGTCGAAATCGACGTAGCCCTCGCGGCCGACTTCACCGACATGGCCCAGATCCGCCTCAGCCGCTTCCGTGACCCGTCCGCGCCGGTCTCTGCCGATGAGTCCACGCTGCGCTGGCAGGAGGGTGGCAAGACCCTGGCGGTCGCGGCCCCCGGCGCCGTCACCCCGGAAGGCCACCTCGCCTGGCGCGGAACCCTGGGCCGGGGCCGGCCGTTCGAGGCCGAATGGCAGGCCGTCCTCACCGATGACGATGACGCCGTGGTGGCTGCCCGCCCGCCCGCGGCCCGGCATCCGCGGACCGGACCGGCCGGGGCCCTGGGCCTGCTCCTGGATAACTCCCTCGATGACGTGGCCGGGCTCCGCCTGGCCACCCGCCAGCTGCCGGACGCCCCGTTCATCGCCGCCGGGGCGCCCTGGTACTTCACGCTGTTCGGACGGGATTCGCTGTGGGCTGCGCGGCTGCTGCTGCCTCTGGACACCGGCGCGGACAACGGGCTGGCGGCGGGCACCCTGCGCGCGCTGGCTGCTTTCCAGGGCACCCGGACGGACGCGGCGGCCGCCGAGGAACCCGGCAAAATCCTGCACGAACTGCGGTCCAAAGAACTGGTTCTTGAAAGCCAGAACCTGCGCCTGCCGCCGGTGTACTTCGGGGCGGTGGATTCCACCCCGTTGTGGCTTTGCCTGCTCGGGGAACTCTGGCGCACCGGCCGGGACGAGGACGCCGTGCGGTCGCTGCTGCCGAACGCGGCACGCGCCGCGGAGTGGCTGCTCGCCGCCGGCTCCCCGGTAGACGGCGCAGCCGGCAACGGCGGGTTCCTCAGCTACCGTGACTCCACGGGCCACGGCCTGAGCAACCAGGGCTGGAAGGATTCCCGGGACGCCATGCAGTTCCGCGACGGCCGGCAGGCCGAGGGGCCCATCGCCCTGTCCGAGGTGCAGGGCTACGCGTACCAGGCAGCCATGGAGACGGCGGAACTGTTCGACGCGTTCGGGGAACCGGGCGCTCAGGCGCTGCGCGACTTCGCCGCGGCCCTGCGGCTCAGGTTCCGGGAGCGCTTCTGGGTTGAGGACGACGGCGGGCCGTTCCCGGCCATGGCCCTGGACGGGCACGGGGTCCCCCTGGACATCCCGGGCTCAAACATGGGACATCTGCTGGGCACGGGCATCCTGGACGCGGCCGAAGCCCGGATCGTCGCGGACCGGCTGGTGAGCCCCGAGCTGTTCTCCGGCTACGGCGTGCACACGATTTCGCGGCGGGCCGCAGGATTTTGGCCCTTCAGCTACCACTGCGGCTCGGTCTGGAGCCACGACACCGCCATCGCGATCCGCGGCCTCCTGGCCGACGGTTTTGTCGCAGAGGCACGCACCCTCGCCGACGGCCTGATCGCGGCGGCGGCCTCCTTCGGGCACCGGTTGCCGGAGGTGTTCGCCGGGGTGCGGGCCGAGGACTCGAGCGTCGCGGTACCGTATCCGGCGTCGTGCCACCCGCAGGCGTGGTCCTCAGCCTCGGCGGTGGTGATCGCCCAGGCGATGGGCGTCGGACTCTGACGGTCCCGCCTCCACTGGGTGTTGCCCGGACGGGGCCGCGGCGGCGCGCAGCCCGTCGGCCAGGATAACGATCCCGGTAACGGCGAGCGCCAGGCCCATGGAGGCGAGCACGTCCGTCAGCCAGTGGTACCCCAGGTACAGGCGGCTGAAGGCAACCACCAGTGTCCCGGCAGCCGCTGCCGCGAAGCCGAGCACCGACGTCGTCCGTTTGCCCGTCCGCGTGCCGCGGGCCGCCAGCAGCAGGTAGCTGAGGACGCACAGGAAGACGCCGGCCCCGAAGGTATGGCCGGAGGGAAAGGACAGGGCGTCGTCCGGTCCCAGCATGAAGCCGCTGGCGGCGGGCCGGCTCCGGCCGACGTCGTGCTTCACCAGCGTGGACACCGCGAAGGTCGCCGCCATGGCGCCGACCAGCAGGGCGGGACGCCAGACTTCACGCTTGAAGACCGCCCAGGCCAGAGCCACGGCGCAGCCGATCACCGTCATCCACAGCGGCGACGTCACCGTGGTCACGGCCGCCAGGATGGCGGTGGCCAGTGGGGTCCGGGACGCCACGATTCCGTCGTGCACGGGCCCGTCCAGGTCAGCCACGCCGCTGTTCGACTGCACGGCGGCGAGCACGGTCCAGAAGATCGTCTCGCCCGCAATTAACAGGCCCGCAGCCACGAAGAAGAGCCGCTGCTGGGACGGCAGCGGCAGGCGGGCAGGGGGTCGCGGGGCACGCTGGGCAAGGAGCATTCGCCCAATCCTGCCAGAGGCAACTCCCCGCAGCCAGCAAGGGCGCTGGGAATTCTCTGGGATGCGCGGCGGGCGAGCGCTACGGTTCCGGGGGACGCCTGGTCTGCGGGTAGGGCGTGTCGAACCTGGCCAGCATCTCCACGAACCCGGCGATCTTCCGCTCCCGGGTCGAGGCCTGCTTGACCGAGTTGGTGCGGTAGATCAGGGCATACCGGTTCACGGACGTCAGGACCTCGAACATCGCCTGCGCCCGCGGCTCCGCCGCGATGGCGGCGGCGAGGTCATCCGGGACCTCCGCCGTCGCCGCGCCCGAATAGGCGGCCTCCCAGCGCCCGTCCGCCTTGGCGGCGGCGACGGCCGCCTGCCCGGCGGGGGCCATCCGCCCTGCCGCCTCCAGGCGGTCAATCCGCTCCACGTTCCGGGCCGACCACACGCTCTTGGGTCCCCGCCGGGTCATCCGCTGGAACGAGCTTTCCTCGTCCCGGCGCCGCCCCTGCCCGTCGATCCATCCGAAACACAGCGCCTCCTGCAGCGCGGCCTCGTAGTCCAGCTCCGTCACCGATCCGCCCTTCTTGTGCAGCACGAGCCACACCCCGGGACTCTGCGCATGGTGCTGCTCCAGCCAGGCGCGCCACTCGGCGGCGTCCTTCACCAGCAGTTCCTCCAGTTCAACAGCCATGGCCCCATTGTGCCCTGCCGTGCTGACCGGAGGGGTGCTTTGGTGGCACCATGTCAGGAGGAGCCAAAAACCGTCCCTCGCAAGGAGATCCCATGCTGCGCGTCCGCCCGATCCACTACACCTCCCGCATGGACCAGTGGGAGGGCCTGCTGTCCGCCCTCGGCATGGTGCGCACAGTCGACGACGGCAACTGGCAGGAGTTCGACGCCGGCTCGGGCCGCCTCGCGCTGCACCGGGTAGCGGCGGGTGCCGCCGGGGCTGATGCCGGGGACGGTGCCGGTGCCGGAATGGTGCTCGACGGAAAGACGGACTTCGGCGTCGAGGTCGGGGACCTGGCAGAGTTCGCGCGCCGCACCAACGCCGCCGCTGGGGAGGGCGGGACTGCCCCGGCCGAGCTGGTCAGCGCCCGCCACGGCGATACCTGCCGGATCACGGGCGGGGACGGGTTCGGCTTCTTCGCGGACAAGGCAGCCCACGGCGCACAGTGCGCGGACGCCGACCCGGCCCTCGCCGTCGTCGAAGTCTGGTTCACGCCGGACGCGGCCGCCGCCGAGCAAACCCTGCGGAACATGGGCGCCCGGCTGCGGCCTGCCCCGGACGACGACGAAACCGCGGATTTCACGGCGAAGAACGGCGGCGTGCTGATGGTCCGGCCCGCCAGCGGCGCGGCCCGGACCGGCCTGGGGTTTGAATACACCGGCGACCTCGCCGGCCTGCGGGACCGCCTCGCGGCCGCCGGCCACCGGGTCAGCCTGACGGAAGAGGCCTTCGGCCGGACCCTGCACGTGGCCAACCCGGACGCCGCTGACGTGCCGGAGAACCCCCACGGGGCGATGCTCTGGATCTCGCAGAAGCCCGAAGGCGCCTGAGGCGGAAGCGTGGCGGGGTGACCGGTTGCCACGCTGTCAGTGCCGTGACATTGGGTATCTGCCCATTTCGGAGGGCCTAAACGGGTGGAAACTTCCATTGAAAGGTGATCTGCAGCACGTCAGAGTGAGAGGGATCCGGCGACCGTCGCCGTCGATCATCACCTCCCTCGCATCCTGGAGCCCTCATGACCCAAACCAGCGTCGACCCACGCAAGGCCTTCTCTGACATCGGCAAGATGCGAAAAATCGCAGTTGCCAGCGTCATCGGCACCACGGTGGAGTGGTACGACCTCTTCCTCTTCGCGACCGCTTCCGCCCTCGTGTTCAACAAGATCTTCTTTCCGAGCTTTGATCCGCTGGTGGGGACGATGTTGGCGTTCGGCACTTTCGCTGCCGCCTATGCGGCGCGGATCGTCGGCGCCGCACTGTTCGGCCACTTCGGCGACCGGATGGGGCGCAAGTCAATGCTGCTGACCTCGCTGCTGACGATGGGTGCCGCCACGTTCGCGATCGGTCTTCTGCCGGACTACGCCACGATCGGGATCGCGGCGCCCATCCTGCTGCTGACCCTTCGAGTCATCCAAGGCCTGGCTTTGGGCGGAGAATGGGGTGGCGCGGTCCTCATGGTGGTCGAACACGCCCCGAAGGAAAAGCGTGGATACTACGGGTCGCTCGTCCAGGTCGGGGTCCCCGGTGGGACCTTGATCGCCAACCTCGTCTTCTTGGTGATCGCGGCCGTCATGCCGGAACAGGAACTCCTGGCATGGGGCTGGCGTGTGCCGTTCCTAGCCAGCGTCCTGCTGGTTGCCATCGGCCTCTACATCCGCCTCACTCTCGAGGAGACTCCCTCGTTCCAGGCGGTGAAGGACGCCGGAGCCAAAGCCAAAATCCCACTGGCGGAACTGCTGCGCAAATACTGGAAGCAAGTCATCCTCGGAGCACTTGCTACGGTATCGACCGGCACCTCCTTCAATATCCTTGTCGCCTTCGGACTGACCTACGGCAAGACTGAACTGAAATATTCCACTAACACGATGCTCTGGGCCGTACTCGTTGCATGTGTCGTGGGGCTCGTGATGCTCCCGGTCTTCGGTCGCATGTCCGACCGCTTCGGCCGGAAGCCGATCATTGTTGGCGGCATCATCGCGGAGATCGTCCTGGCGTTCCCCATGTTCTGGCTGATGGATACGAAATCCATCGCAGGCCTCATGTGCGCCTATGTCCTGATGATGACCGCATTCTGTGCCAACTATGGCCCCATCGCCACTTTCCTGGCCGAACTGTTCGGTTCCCGGGTCAGGTACTCCGGTCTCTCCGTCGCCTACATGCTGGCCGGATTGCTGGGCAGTGCCATCACTCCCGTTGTCACCACTGCATTGCTGAAGGCCACCGGCCAGGGGTCGTCAGTGGCGTGGTTCCTGATCGGTTCCGCGGTGGTGTCCCTCGTCGGCCTGCTACTGCTTTCCGAGACTCTGCGCTCCAATCTCGATTCCGTCCATGAGGCCCCAGTCCGGGCCGCTTCGACCTCTGACCCCGAAGAAGTACGGGTGGGTTCATGAGGCGCCTTGATACCGTACGCGGCGTCGCCGCGCCCAAGGGCGCCGCCTCCCCGGCCGTCGTAGCCAATGGCTTCGTATTCGCGTCGGGGCAGGTCCCCGAGGCCGCGGATACGAACGAACCGCCAGCTGACTTCGCCGATCAGGTGCGACTAGTGCTCTCGAATCTGTCCGCGACTCTGGAGGCCGCCGGCTCAAGCCTGAAGCATGCCGTGAAAATCACGACGTTCCTGACGGATCCGCGGCTGGCGGAGTACAACGAGGTTTATTCCGAGATCTTCGGTGACGAACTGCCTGCCCGAACCACGGTCATGGTGGCCGGCGGCGAATTCGCCATCGAAGTCCAGTGCATCGCCGCGGTCCCCGGCCCTGATCACACGGGCGGGATTCGCAGAATTGCGAACGCTCCGGGCATGGCGCCAGTCCTGGGCCCGTACTCCCAGGCCGTGATTGCTAACGGCTTCGTCTTCACCTCAGGTCAGATCCCCGCGCGCAGCAGCATGGCGGACCAGCCGGAGGATTTCGGCGGCAAAGTCCGCCAGACCCTGAACAATCTGGAGTCCGTCCTCATCGAGGCCGGCTCGGGGCTGGACCTGGTCGCAAAGGTCACCACCTACTTGACGGATCCGGACCAGCTCGATGAATATAACGGAATCTATGCGGACTTCTTTGGTTCATGCCTGCCGGCACGCACCTCGTGTTGCGTAGACATCTGGGATATTGCGCTCGAGATCGAATGTATTGCGGTCGTTGCCCCAGATCCGGGGCCGGAGGATCCGTCCCGCGCTGGGCGTACCCAGGACGAGGTGGCGACGTCATGAAAAGACTCGCCTCTTTCCCAGGCCTGGCCCCGGCCATCGGACCGTTCTCGCAGGCAGTCGTAGCGGGCGGCTTCGTTTTCACTACCGGACAGATTCCGTTGATTTCCGGCACGGATGACAGGCCGGCCGACTTCGCCGGATCGGTCCGGCAGGTCCTCAGCAACCTGGAGACGGTACTGCTCGGAGCCGGCTCATCCCTGGAGCACGTCGCCAACATCACGACGTACCTCAGCGGTCCGGACCAGTTCGAGGAGTACGACAGCATCTTCGCCGAAGTCTTCGGCGCCCAGCTGCCCGCCCGGACTTCCGTCTGCGTGGGTATCTGGGACTTCACTTTCGAAATCCAGTGCATCGCAGTCCTAACAGACGGCGTCGGAGCATGAGGTCGGCACAGATGGCGCTGGATGCCGAACTGGTCCGGCGCCTGCGCTCAGTCAGTTTTCCCACCATTGGGCATTTCCTGGAAGAGGGCTTCCTCGACTCGGGCATCCGAGCCCTGCTCCGCGACGTCCGGGTTGTGGGGCGGGCGGTCACCGTGCGGGTGGCCGAAGCGGACGCTTACGCCACCAACCGGGCCCTGGCGCTGCTGGAACCCGGCGATGTCCTGGTGATCGAGACCGGGGGCGACCTCGCCCATGCGCCGGTAGGGGCCGTCACGGGGTGCGCAGCGATGTGTCGGGGTGCGGTGGGAGTTGTCGTCGACGGCGTCGTGACGGATGTCGTTGAGCTTCGGGCAGCAGGCCTGCCTGTCTTCGCCCGCGGCACGAGCGTCCTGACCGCGAAGCGGATCGCCAGCCCGCGCAGTGCCGTCAATGTTCCTGTCTTGTGCGGCGGCGTGATGGTAAACCCCGGCGACGTGGTGATGGCGGATGACAACGGGGTCCTGGTCCTGTCCGCCGACGAGGCTACAGCCGTCGTGGACGCGGCCCTCGCCGCCGACCGGGCGGAGCCAGCGATCCTGGCTCGGCTCCGGTCCGGGGAACCGATTAGCGATGTTCTTCCCGGAGGGCCCTCGCTCACCTAGGTGTACTGCCCAGGGACGTTGGTTCGGTGAATGTGATGACTCGCTGGAGTCGTTGACCTAAAGGTGAGGACCTCCGGTTGCACAGTGGAGTTGCTTAGACAACCGCTGCAGCGACCAGGAGGTCCTCAATGTCTCACGCTAATGCCGCTT